>JAGYNX010000013.1 GCA_018399855.1 Spirochaetota bacterium | reverse complement strand
CAAGAGACAATGTTGAACGACGCATATCATGCAAGGGAACCCCTCTTCGCCAGGCAGACGATGAGACATCCGGTGCCGTACTGGTATTACAGGATATTACTGAAAAATATCGCCTGGAAAACGAGCTGCGCCAGGCACAGAAGATGGAATCCATCGGCCGTCTGGCAGGGGGAGTGGCGCACGATTTCAACAATATATTAACCACCATCATCGGCTACGCCGACCTTGGCCTGAAAGAGCTGGATGATGAGAACCCCATGTACGAGATGATGAAAGAAATCAGCGCAGCAGGCAAAAGGGGGTCTTCAATCACCCAGCAGCTTCTCTCAATCAGCCGAAAACAGGTACTCTCACTGCAGCCTCTTCCGGTAAACGATGTACTCACCGGCATGGAAAAGATGCTGCGACGCCTCATTGGTGAGGACGTGGAACTGATCATCCGAATCGACCCGTTGAATACACACATTCGCGCAGACCATTCCCAGGTAATACAGGTACTCATGAACCTCTGTATAAATGCCCGTGACGCCATGCCGGGAGGGGGGGTGCTCATCATAGAAACCAATACCATGCTGATCGATGACAGTTACGCCCAGCAGCACCCTTTTATAAAACCGGGACAATACGCGGTACTCTCTGTAAGCGACAATGGCACCGGCATGGATGAAGAAACACAAAATCATATCTTTGAGCCTTTTTTCACCACCAAGGAAAAGAACAAGGGAACCGGGCTGGGCTTATCAACCGTCTATGGCATAGTGAAGCAACACAACGGTAACATACTCGTGTACAGTGAACCAGGCAAGGGTACAACTTTCAGGATATTTCTTCCTGCCATTGAAGAGAAGTCACAGAACGAGGGACAGGTTCCCAAAGAGATACAGGAAGAACTCACTTTCAAGGGTTCCATTCTCGTGGTTGAAGATAATAACGAGCTGCGAAAACTGGCAACCAGCATTCTGAAACGGTACGGCTTCACGGTAATGGAGGCCGGTGAAGTGAAAAAAGCCGTTGATATGGCAAAAAAAGAGGAAGACACTATTGATCTCTTACTTACAGACGTCGTCATGCCTAAAATGAATGGAAGGGAACTTTTCAACGAGATCAGCAAATGGCAGCCCTCGATAGAAGTCCTCTACATGTCAGGCTACACAGATGATATTATATCACATCATGGAATTTTACAGGAAGGGGTACATTTCATTCAAAAGCCATTCACCGTGCAGGGGCTGATACAGAAAATCCAGCAGGTTATGAAAAAGCAGGATGATTAATGAGTATCCTCACAATCAGCAATTTTTAACTTTCCATCGCCATTCTTTTCCCTGGTTGTCAAGATATGTTTCAAACTCCTTAACTGTTGAGAAATAAAGTTTATAAGGAGAATCATAGAACTCACAGCTTCCTTCTTCTTCCCCATGATTTTTGCATATTTTCGGCCGCGTTTTACTCTGATGTATAGAACATAAGCCATTCTCATCCAGTTTCTCACAGGGAGTTCTGAATTCAACATACCATTTGTTATCATGCTCTAAAAATACATGCACGTTCTCATGAAGAAGATACCAGCGTATATGATCACACTGTGTTTTTGTGGCAGGCCTGTCAATTTCGATGGCGATATACCTGCAACAACTGCCACCGCATGAAAGGCACGCGTTTTCTGTTTTTTCTTTTTCCATATGCCCTGAGTTAATATACATTTCTATTCTTCTACTCAAAATATACCACAGAACATCAGCTACACCGTGGTTTTTACTGTATCACCTGTCCGTATTGAAAAAATATTTTCATTTGACACGCTTCAATGATACTATATAGTCAGTATCAATAACATGAACAAATTCCTCTACAAAATACATAAATATGCCGATATACTAGATATTCACTAAAAGGATATTAAAGAAAAAGTAAATACCATGCAACACAACAGGCAAATACAAAAAACGTTTATATCAGCACCAGAATTATTTATCCCGGTTATAGCAACACTAATGCTCATGATATTTTTTGTTCAATGCAGTACTACCAGTGTATCCAGGGAATTCTCGTCTGACGGTAGACTTGAAACCATTCTCGTTTCCCAAAAAGACAGGCCTGTATACCGATACAAGTTAACATATGATAAAAAGGACAGGCTTACTCGTATCGAACGATATTCCGGTAGTGAAAAAAATTACAATACCATACACCGCTTTTATTATGACAGGTATGATAGATTGAAGCTTCACTGGCTAAAGGCCGAACATCTGATTGAAGGTAAAACTGTTACTGACGAGCACGTCGAATCATTTATTTTTAATCGTGCGGGAAAACTGATACGTACAGAAATTTCATATAAAAAGCCCTACAGTATTAAGAAGTCACATACTCCCCTTTTAAAAACAAATTATGAATACAGGCAGAACATGCTCGAAGAGATTACACTTGACGGTGGAAGATATGCCTTCACCAAACGTGCCGTGTTGAAATATGATGAGGGCAAAATCAATAAAATTGAATACATAAAAAAAACGTACATGAGGAAACAAAGAAGAGAGATCATGACACATCATATGACCTTCTACATGGAAGACAGGGAACCACATAAATTCCTGGATAAAATGAGCAACGAGACAATAAACGATGATGACGTTGCACAAGAACGTTTCAGGGAAGAGGGGATATGGATGTCACTGATGAAACCCGACTACGCTAAAACCCCTGACAAATTCATCGAGGTGCTTCTTGATCGGTATAGATGAAACCGGTAACTATTCAACTTTTTGCACATAAAGGCTCTGTGTTGGAAAAGCAAATTCCACGTTAATCTCTTCAAGCCTTCGTTTCAATGTCAGGTTGACCTCCTGCTGAATATCCATGTATACCGCGTAATCACTGTTCAAAACGAAATACACAACCTCAAAAACCAGGCTGAAGTCTCCAAATGAAGCAAAATGAGCACGGTCAAAACGGGTTTGCTCAATATTTTCAATGATTTCTTTAGCGATACCAGGAATTTTTTCAAGTTGTTCCGCAGTTGTCTGGTATACTACCCCGAACTCAAATGCAATTCTTCTCACATACATGCGTTTATAATTTCTAAGACGAGAACTAGTCAGGTCACTGTTAGAAAACACCAGCTGTTCACCGCTGAGACTTCTTATGCGTGTACTTTTAATACCAATATGTTCAATAACCCCGAGGTACTCGTCAACAATCACAAAATCTCCGATCTCAAAGGGCCTGTCAAAAAAAATAGTAAAATAATTAAACACATCCCCAAGTATGGTCTGGGAGGCAAAGGCGATGGCAATTCCACCAACACCAAGACCCGCGATAAGACCAGAAATCTTCACCCCCAGGTTGTCCAGCAATATGATAACTGCTATTGACCATATAAGTATTTTGATTATGGTTCCAAGTAGAACAATAGTATTCGTCTTTTCTTCTTCAACCCCCTTATTACGCCAGTATCGTCGTATAAAGAACAGGATCAATGATACCAGTAATTTCGCTCCAAAAAAAACTGCAAACACTATACCTGTTACATCAATTATCTTGCTTATAATCGGGTCAAGGGTAAGCTGTATCATTCCCACATATAGAACACTGTAATAAAGAAGAGGCATAATGTTCTTCTCTATTGCATGAAGAACCTGGTCATCAACTTCTGTTTCTGTCCGGGATATTACAAATCGTATTCTTGCAAGTAGTATTGCCTTGATAACAAATACCAGAACCACACCTCCCGCTATCATCATCGCGAAATAGAGATAATCATGCACTGTATTACCCAGGTACACCTGTTTAAGAATTTCCAAATTCATACATCGAACACCCTTTTATACATTATTTATTACAGTATCACTCTACCGACGACTGAAGTCAACCCGAAGAGCAACAAAAAAGTTATTTCATTTTTTTTAAATTAATTGTATACTAATACGCAACATATAGTATTCATTCTTGTCTATACACATATAAATTGTTATTTCGCAATCACGTGGTAAGATAAATATATTTATTACACATAAAACAATGAAAAAAACTATGCCAGAAAAAACTAAAAAAACATCCGGGAAGAAAGGTACCGCCAGTTCCGATATAACAGCTACACAATTAACCCGGGAAGCGGATGCCATAATTAAATCACGCAAAAGCAGAAACAAAAAGTCATCAGGTGATGAATTCACCGACTCGTCCATTGCGTGGTACCTCGAACAAATTAATCGGATCCCCCTTCTCACCAGGGAAGAAGAAGACCGCCTGGCCCGTGCCGCAAGAGAAGGAGATCAGAATGCCAAGGATGAGCTGATAAAGGCCAACCTTCGTTTCGTTGTGTCAATCGCGAAGAAATACCAGACAAGCGGTATATCCCTTCTTGACCTGATCAACGAGGGAAACATGGGCCTCATAAAAGCCGCCGAGAAATTTGACCCCGATCGAGGATTTCATTTCATATCTTACGCCGTCTGGTGGATACGGCAGGCTATTATCCTGGCCATATCGCAAAAAACATCTCTTATCCGACTACCGCTGAACAGAACAGCTGATATGCAGAAAATTGACAGGATTCACAAAAACCTGGAAAACAAGTTGGGAAGAGAACCAACCCCGGGTGAAATATCAGAAGAAATTGACATGGACAACGAGGAGATCAATCACCTCAGAAATATTTCTCAGGATTATGTTTCCCTTGACGCATCTGTTGGAAACGCGGAAGATAACTCAATTTTAAACATGGTTGAAGACCAGAGAATTGAATCACCAGACAAAAGAATTCTCGACGATTCGCTGAAGGACGCCCTTGACCAGGTTCTTGAAACACTTACTTCATCTGAAAAGGAAATTCTAAAATTGCGTTTCGGTCTATACGGAAACAAACCCATGTCATTACAGCAAATTGGAGAAAAGTTCAACCTTTCAAAAGAAAGGATTCGTCAGATAGAAAAGAAAGCCATTCGACGCCTACGGCATCCGTCAAGAAGCCAGAAATTAAAAAGTTATCTTCAGGATTAATTATGCGCTACTTCATTGCAGGTCTTCTCGCGGGCATCGCGCTGGGATTCGCCCCGTGGCTTATGCCTTCACATTCTTTTAAAATTTTTCCCCGGTGGTATGGGCAAATCTCGTCTGCCAGCACAATAGCCACATCTCCTTTTATGGATAACTCTAAAAATCTAATCGGACCGGTACAAACAGATAAGGGATACCTCATGTTCAAAGAGAAGGGCAAAGTGGCGGCAAACCCTTCTACCGATACAGGGATACTAGCACCATCAGGCAACGGCATGTACTATGTAGAATACGGCAAACTTTCTGATGAATTATCATATCGTAATTACAGGGAAGAACCTTTCTGGACCCTCTCCACGCACGAATATCCTCATCTTTCATACGAGGGTAAACTTATCCTCCTGGTAACAGCCGACAACAGTGCTGTAAGGATGGTAGACTATAATGGGAATTATACCGGTGCAAAAAGAATTACAGGGCGCTTTTGCACCAGTATGGGATTTTCACAACCGGGAAACGCAGCCGCCATAGGATTTCTTGATGGAACATATTATTTTCTGAACAAGAAAGGAGAAATTGTGCATAAGGGTGTGACCCCTGACAATTCCCTTGTAAAAACAGTATCTATCAGCAGTAACGCGAAGTATGGTGCCGTCCATTACGGACCATCAGGGAAAGGGAATGACAAACTGCTGCTGGTTAACATACATAAAAATGATTCATTCACTGTGCCCATTAAGGGAAACAGCAGGGCTCGCGCGTCGGTATGTATAAATGCTAAGGGTACAACACTTTTCCTGGGAATGTCTCACCTGTACCTTGTACAGATCCCACGGGAAAAACACCATCCCATTGATATACTCGAAAGAAGAGAAGGACACAACTCAATACAATACGCAAATGGTGTTTTCACTGTATCCTACACTGGCAAAAAAGGTACGTCACGTTTCTACGCGGTACATGAAAACGGAAACGTACTTTTTGCACGGGCCTTCCCAGAAGAACCTTATCTTGATATCACTATGCGGGGTCAATCAATTCTTCTAAGAGGTCCTGATACGCTGTACTGTTATAGTTACCGGCTATAATATCTTTCTGAACCTTCCTGGCCGTTCCTGCCAGGTAAACATTGTTTCTTCTTTCAGCACCCTGCTGCAGAATAACTAACTTTTTCATAGCTACCTGTATGCTCTCTGACAAGTATTCTACCGGCATATCATCATGATGATCTCTCAGTAAACCACAGATAGAATACACCCTGAAGCGGTCCATCCCTTTATACCTGGCCGAAAGCTGATCGGCATGACCACCATACCGCGTTACCATGTATTGTGGAATATACCCGATTCTTTCTTTCCAGCTGATACGAATCCAGAGGTCATAATCTTCACACGCCGGCAGCCTTTCATCAAAACCACCATTCTCTTCAAGTAATGCACGCTGCATAATCGTTGCTGAAGGACTGACAAGACAAAGATGAAGCGATTCTGGAAAAATCCACCCTCCCCTTTTCTCGTGACGCTGTCCGGGGTTAACCCTTCTCCCGTTTCGAATCCATATTTCATCTACCTGGTGTATCCTCTCCTCCCGGTTCAGTCTATCCAGGTATTCACCATGTACCATGAGTTTATCCGGCATCCACTGATCATCAGAATCCAGGAAGGCTATCCAGGGCGACGATGATACCTTGATCCCATGATTTCGGGCAGCACTCACCCCGGCATGTGTTTGCCGTATGTATTTCAACTTGCCCCGATATTCCTCTTCAATCAATGGGGTATCGTCAGCAGAACCGTCATCCACTACTATCAACTCGTAATCAGTACATGTCTGGGCAAGCACAGAATCAATGGCCCTTTTCAGTATTTCATACCTGTTACGGGTGGGGATAATAACAGAAATAAATGGCATGCCCGGTTTACTTATCACCCTTCATGAGAAATTTAAGGGGGTGCCGTTTCAACTCTGTAGAAATTTCGTCCATCGTTTTAGCGGTTTTTCTGAACGACCGCATTATCTCAATAATATCCTTTTGAGAATCATTAAGAACCGTACTCACTGTTTCTACACTGCGGGACAGGTTGCCAAGCAAAACCCTGATATTGCTCCTGCTGTCCAGTGAGATATCCCTGAGTACCCCCACGGTACTGGTAACAGTAGCCAGCATCACATGAACATCCTGAAGCAGGGCCTCAAGGTTAACATATTCAATACCCTCAATAACCGCGTACTCCTTGAGAAGTTCCTGCTTGGTTTCGGGGTTTCGCAATTCAATTATAGTATCACCTATAATATTCTGATTCTGAATAACTGCTGTACAATCTTCATACATTGCTATCTCGTTTTCAACCCGCATTACCGCCAGGAAATGCAATGCAGGCTGGTATACCGGGATAATTTCAACAACCCTTCCGATAGTATATCCCTTAACCTTCACCTGTGTACCGTTTTTTATTGATGATATACTGTCAACCTTCAGGTAAATATCTTTTGTAGAAGAGGCAAACGAGTAGCCAAGTTTAAGCACTACGAAAACCAGTAGTATCAAAACAGGAAACAGGATAAACACCGCTACCCGCACTTCATTTTTTTCAAGCTTTACCATACTACGACCTCCTTTTACAGCATTTGCATAGGCCCATCAATGGATGCCTGCAGAAATTGTTTCACATATGGATTCTCGGCCCGTGCAAACTCATCCGTGCTGCCGTCGAACACGATTCGTCCTTCATGCAGCATTACGAAACGTTCAGAAATTTCAGTATATAATTCAGGACGATATGTAATAATTATCACCGACTTGTGCGGGGCAAAGGCCCGGTTTTGCAGAGCAGACATGAACACCTGCACGTTCAAAAGGCATTGTTCTTCAAGGGGATGTTCTATGAGCAGAAGGTCAGGATCAAGGGCAATGGAACGTCCGTAAGAAGTTCTCAGTAACTCAGATGAGGAAAGATGAACAGGACGACGCCTGGCGCAATGTTCAAGCTTGAGGTACTCAACCATGGACTCTACCCGCTCATCCACTTCGCGGGATGTAAGGCGGGAATGATACCGCAAAGGCAGCGCAATATTTTCAAAGACATCCATGTTGTTAATTAGTCCGAAATTTCTTTGCAGGTAACCAAATCCTTTTCTGAAGTTATGCACCTCTATTTCATCGAAATCCTTAATCGGCCTTCCATCAAAAAAAACATCCCCTTCAAATTCTCCTGCTGCATTTACAATGAGCTGACAAATAAAGTCTATACCCGAATTCTCAGCCCCGAAGAAAACTATATCTTCACCAAGACAAATTGATATAGAAATATCATTTATCAACCGGTTACCCTCATACGAATAGGAAACATTCTCAAGTGTAACTATCTCCCCTCTAGGTGTGCATGCCGTATCCATAGATATCCCTAAAAATAGAATAGCGCTGAAATAAACGCGTTAATAACAAAAATAACAAGCAGCGTTCGAACTACTGCCTGAGAAACGTATATGGGTATTTCAAAGTTAGACCGTGGCTTGAGTCCGTAATAACAGGCAATAAGTGGTATTAATATCCCATAAATCAGGCTTTTCAATATGGTAAGAAAAAGGTCATTAAAACTGAAAGCATCAAGCAGGGTCTGTATAAAAACGCCAATGGGAATATACACGGTAGAAATTGACAACAGGTATCCACCGAAAAAGGCCACAATATCAAAGATAATTATCAGTGAAAAAATTGCGATAATTGACGCGATTATCCTGGGCAGAATAATATACAACTTGGTATCTATTCCCATCAACTCGAGGGATAATATCTCCCGGTTCTGCGTCTGGGTAGCAATCTCTGCAGCTATTGCCGATCCCGATCTACTGACAACGATCATCGCGGTAGCCAGCGGCCCCAGTTCTCTTGCGATAATTATAACCAGCAGGTTACCGATAAAGCTTTCTATCCCGAATTTCGGGAAATTGGTATGCGCCTGGATTATAACCGTACCACCCAGCATTAATGCGATTATCATTAAAAGCGGCAGGGCATCTATGCCGGTAAAACGTGTCTGGTTTACAACAATACTGTACAGTGACCTGAAACGAAGATACCGGATAGACTTGAATGATTTAATAATACTCACAACGTAAAAATAAAACGATTGAACACCGTTCCAGGTAGATAGAATACGCTGTACTATTTTTTTAATAAAACCGGGAACATTCACTGACACGTACACTTGTATATCTCCACTGGACTAATCAGATGTGGCTGTAATTTATGTACAGGACTATAGTATAGTTCCATTGGTTGTGAAGGCAATAATATTTCATTGAATTTTAAGATTTTTACCAGCCTGTATCTGCCCCGAATACAGATGTCTTCTTTTTGTCAATTTAATTCCACTTATGTGGAAATCGTGACGATACATATAATAACAAATGCAATTATTTCCAGATGAAAAAAATAAAATAATTGAAATGATGAGCGGATCTGTTTTAAGTGATACAAATTGAAAGGGAAATATTTTTTATGGCAAAGCGAAAAAGTACAATTATCATCACAACACTGATACTTATCCTGATAACCCTTCTGTGTATACTGAAGAAAGATTATATTATATATAAAATTGATTACTGCAGGGGATACCTCTTATCCATGTTCTCAAATATGAACCAGAAGGACCGGTTTACTATCGTATATCCTTCCCTGGAAAAGAAATATATGAGGCCATATGCAGCCGAAGAGCATAACATTTACCACTCCGGGCAAATGTTATTTTATCGATCTTTGGGCAATGAGACAGTATCCCAAATTTCTGACAACCTTTTAAAATATACACACTATTATAGAACCTACAATCTCAGAAAAGCCATAATAAAGGCTAATGCTCTTGCTTCGACAACCATCAGCAAGAATGACATATTGTACATTCCCCACTCACTGCCGGCCGCCGTGGTGGATTTGAAAAAATCCTCGATGCCATCTATCCCCCCAGTACGAGGCCTGTATTTTACAGGTAACAGCCTGGGTACTTATAATTTCATCAAGTCTCTTAAAAGTCTACGGGAAAGCGGCATCAATTCAATTGTATTCGATGTTAAGGATATACCCGGAATAATCAGCTACCTCAGTCATGTACCCGCGGTTCAGGAACTTGACACTCATAACAAGCGAACCGTGGACGATATTGCCTCACTTATACGTATATTCAAGTCACTTGATTATTATGTCATCGCAAGGACATCAGTATTCAGAGATCATCTGCTTGTTAGAAAGAAGCCCGAATACGCAATACAGTCCAGGTCAACCGGCAGAATATGGAATGAAGGTTCAAAAGAATTATGGTGTGATCCCACCAACAAGTACGTGCAGGATTACAACATCGCCATAGCCCTCGAGCTGGCTCATTACGGGGTGGACGAGATTCAGTTCGATTATATTCGATTCCCCACTGTTGGTAATCTTTCAGATGCCAGCTACGCGTGGCACTTTGGGAAAATGCAGAAAGAAGAAGTTATAGCCCATTTTCTTAAGAGAGCCTACAAAGAATTACACGCCAGCAACACAAGAATATCCATCGATATATTTGGCGTAGTGGCATGGGGTAAATCAGTTGATATACGGAAAACAGGACAAAAAGTTGAACTACTGGCCCGTTATTGCGATGTGATATCACCGATGCTTTACCCCTCTCACTTCAATGATGATTTTGACGGTTTCAATAAACCTGGTGACAACCCTTATTATTTCATTTACCAGGGATGCAAAAGGGTAAAATCCCGCGCGGGAAATACCCGTGTACGTCCATGGCTTCAGGCGTTTAAATGGCGTGTTAGCAATTACAACGAAGATTACATACTCAAGCAGGTCAAGGCAAGCAACGATGCCGGTGCCGAAGGATACCTGTTCTGGAACGCCGGGAACGATTATAATACAGTTCTCAGGGCAATGGCATCATTGAAAGCAACAGTGAGCAGCAAGGGTACAGCAAATAATCTTACCGACCCGACTAATCTCACACAACGCTGAGGACGGGCGAAAATACAGGAGCATTGCTTTGATTGTACGCGATAACGATTTTTTCAACGAATACGTCAGGGTCTGGGACGAAGGTGCATTAAAGGACGCACCATTTATTACTCTTGGGATAGAAGTCATTCTGAAAGATTTTTATGGTGACCTTCTGGACGCCCCCCCGCCATTTCCAGTAACAGGGAAAGAAAGAATACTTGACCTGGGATGTGGGTGGGGCCGGGTGCTGAAACCTGTACTTGACAGGAATGCTGATGCAGTGGGACTGGATATCTCCCATAATATGCTTACACTAACACGGCAACATCTCGATAAACAGGGACGTAACGCACCACTGCTCCAGGGAGACGGCACCCGTCTTCCTTTTAAGGACAACTCATTTGACAAGGTATATTCGCTGCTTGTTCTTCAGCATCTCTCAAAAGCAAATGGAAAAGCAGTGTTCTCAGAGGTACATAGAATTCTCAAACCCGGAGGTGTTGCCTATATTCGCGTCCCCGGCAGATTTGCCCCTGAAAACTTCTTGTTCAGTTTTTTACAGTTTGTAAGCATCCACCTGTTTCGTGTGAAAGATCCCATAAGAATGCGATTTTACAGGCTTGGAGAAATCAAGAAGATAACCGGAAAAATGTACAAAGAAGTATCCATCACAGCCCATGAATTCAGGCCTCCATGGAATTTTCACACCAGGTGGACCTGGCAATACATCCTCATTCCACGATCATTTCATCGCAGGCTAAGAAAGATATCAGACTGGTTCGAAGCAAAAGCTAATGGCAGGTTTCCCTTTCTCAAACATTTCGGTGTTGTGTTAATGGTAAAAGTAACAAAGTAAGAAAGACTACTCCCATACGATAGTGGTTTCATTACCTTTTCTCTTCACATTGAGACAGCCAAGGGCAAAAAGCCTGTCCAGTTCCTGCTTCACCTCTCCATCACGTGTGTTGAGGCTACGTGAAATATGCTTTTCAAGAAGTTCTATTACCGCTTCATCAGGAGCACGATTGGTCGTTTCATTGAATTGTTCGATTACCCTGTTCATAATAATATCCCGGGTGATCTCAAATGAGCGAATATTCTGGTAAAGGGTTCTTTCATCTTCGGGTAATGATTCCCCGTTATCCAGCTTCTTCTGAATATTCTTTACGTAGCGTACAATACCATCGTTAAATTCATTCACGATGCTGTCAATCTGTTGATGTGAAATGGCACCTGTATCCGAAACCGACCTGTTAGCATCATATTGATCCCAGTCGCTGGTTAAAATTCTCATGCCATACTCTTCTTTTTTATCACGCACCTCTGTTCCGGGAAAGGGAGCCAGTATATGGAACCCGTAATTTGGGCTGAGTTCTTTTGCAAAATCCATCGTTTTACGAACAGTCTCGGGGGTTTCTCCCGGAAGTCCAAGTATATACGATGTCATCGGATCGATACCAACTTCTTTACAGAGGTCAACCGCCTTTCTGCATTTCTCCAGGGTTATTTTCTTTTTCACACGGTCAAGTATTTCCTGGTTTCCGCTTTCAATACCGAAACACAGGGTGGTACATCCTGCTTCCTTGAGATTTTCAAGCAATTCACGGTTAACTGTATCAACACGGGCAAATGCTGTCCAGGGATGAGATATACCCCTGTTAATAATACTTTTGCATATAGCAATACATCTTTTTTTGTTAGAGGTAAACAGGTCATCCACTACATTTATCTGCTTGAATTTCAGCTTTGACAGCATTTCAAATTCGTCAACAATTCTCTCTACGTCAAAATAACGGACTCTTCGTCCAACCATTTTACTGCCCACACAGAATATACAGGAGAATGGACATCCTCGTGATGTCATAAGGTTAACAGGAAAACCAAGGGCACGGTACTTGCTCAATTCCACAAGATGCCTGGCAGGAAAAGGCAGAATGTTTAAATCCTCGATAAAGGCCCTTCGTGGATTATTGTGAACCTTCCCGTGCTTTCTATAAGAAATGCCCTTTACATGTTCCATTGAGGATGGAGAATTAATGTTTTCAAGCAGATCCATAAAGGTAAGTTCCCCTTCTCCCCGAACAATATAATCTATCCATGGACTGCTTTCAAGTATGGCATTGGCATCAAAGGTTACATGCGGACCACCCAGAACAGTCTTGATATTGGGATTACATTCACGGTAATCCCTGAGAATATTCAGGCTTCGATTAATAGTCATGGTTACACCGGTAGCACCCACCACGTCCGGCTTGAAGGTGTCCATCACTTCCTGTATCCTGTCCATTGAGTAAGGATTGACGATATAATCTTCAATTTTAACGGTAACACCTTGTTCAACCAGGTATGCGGCAAGTGCCATAAGACCAAAAGGGGGGGATGGTGATTCCTCAAATGGATAAGGAGGATTTATTAATAACACCTTCATGTATTGTTGCTCCTCGTGCCCGGGATACTTGAAAAGATCGATGCATCCTGAATGGCTGGAATTCATTCTAAAATAAGCTAAATAGTAGAGATGCAGACATATATCATAGAGTATGTATTTGTAAATAAGAATTTAAAAAGCACTTATTATTTTATTTCCCTGTCGTGGTTTTTTCCGGACATAACAGTGAAATGTATTTGACAGAAAATAACTATTTTAAAAAATACTTGACTGCCCGCCTTTTGGCAGGTGTAATTTTTTGAAAAAAGTCACCATGAAATATACAGTTACATGAACCACGCAAGGAGCGGCACATGGTAAAAGAAAAGATATTCTGCGCGAATTGTCTCAATTGTATTGTAATCAGGCAATACGAGTCTGAACCTGACAGGTACGTATTACGGGTACGATGCATGAAGAAGAAATGGGTAAAGCGCTCTGGAGAAGAAAAGCTTTATAAATATTTTACAGTAGCCAGGCGTATAATGGATGATTGTGACGGTTACGCTGAAGCAGGTGAACTATATCCATATATTAAGAACTTGAGAAAAGAGCTTCCTATTAAAGACGAGATATACTCAACCAGGGAATAATATATGCTTTTAAAAACATTCAAAGGCGGCATACATCCCCCTGGACACAAGAAGTTAAGCAGGGATAAGCCGTTTGTAAATCTTTCTATACCTCACAGGTGTTACATCCCGCTGCAGCAACACATAGGGAAACCTGCTGTTCCGCTGGTCGAAGTTGATGATATTGTCGAAGAAGGACAGATGATAGGAAGAGCGGATGGATTTATCAGCGCTAACGTACACGCTTCTATTCCCGGCAGGGTTGTTGAAATTACTGATTATCCAACCGTGTATTCTGAACATGGACAATGCGTGGTTATTGAAGCAGAAGGATCCTTTTCATCTTCAGGGAAAAATGTTGAATCACGAAACTGGGAAGAATTATCTTCTGATGAACTAATGAACCTTGTACACGAGGCCGGCATAACCGGTATGGGTGGAGCCGCATTCCCCACCGCGGTAAAGCTTAGCCCCCCCGAGCACAGGGAAATTGATACCTTTGTTGTTAACGGGGCCGAATGCGAACCCTACCTTACCGTCGACGACATGTTGATGCAAACTTACCCTGACGAGATTATTGAGGGTATACGAATTACATTGAAAATACTTAAAATTAACAAGGCCGCCATCGGTATAGAAAAAAACAAACCTGAAGCCATTAAAGCAATTTCAAAAGCTATCGAAAACGGCAACTTCAATGAAACCATAGAACTCCATCCCCTGCCGGTCAAATATCCACAGGGAGCAGAGAAACAACTTATATATACCATCCTAAAAAGAGAGGTACCCTCAGGAGAACTTCCCCTTGACGTAGGTGTGGTGGTGAATAACGTTGGAACCATTTTCGCGATGCGGGAGGCAGTTCTATTCGGGAAACCACTGATCGAGAGATATCTTACAGTAACAGGAAGTATAGTCAAAAATCCGGGCAATTACAAGGTGAGAATTGGAGCCCGTATTACAGATATAATTGAAGAATGCGGCGGTCTTACGGGAAAACCCGCCAAGGTAATAATGGGCGGCCCCATGTGCGGACTGGCACTGAACCACATGGAGACATCCGTTGTGAAAGGAACATCCGGAGTACTAATTCTTGGGCAGGACGAAGTTGCAATTCATGATTACAGTCCATGCATACGATGTGGCAGGTGTGTCGCGGCCTGTCCAATGCAACTTATGCCGAATGAACTGGGCAATGCTGTTGAAAAACAGCGATATGATATCGCCGAGACTCTTCATCCTTTTGACTGCATAATGTGCGGTTCATGTACATACGTATGTCCCTCAAAACGGCCGCTGAGCCATTTCATTAAACTGGCCCAGGTGACATTCAGTGCGAAACGCTGATACTGTTACCTTAGATTACACAAGGAACCGGTACTATCATGGCTGATGAAAAGAGATTACAAGAAGATCTTGTACTATCGAATGCTCCGCATATTCGATCAAAAGATTCCGTGAAAAAGGTGATGTGGCTGGTTGTCATATCTCTACTGCCTGTAACAATCAACTCCATATACCTGTTCGGCTACCAGGTTCTGCTGCTTATTGGCGCAGCTGTTATTACCGCAGTGGCTGCTGAAGCCGCGTACCAGTTTCTTCTTAAAAGAAAAATTACCGCCCTTGACGGGTCTGCAGCATTAACCGGGCTTTTGCTGGCAATGAATGTTCCACCCCATGCTCCCGTATGGATGGTAACTATTGGGTCTGTCTTTGCTATTATTATAGCAAAGCAGCTTTTCGGCGGAATTGGTTTCAACATTTTCAACCCCGCCCTTGCGGGAAGGGCATTTTTGATGGCCTCCTGGCCGGTTGAAATGACAACCACCTGGCATCCATTCCCATCCGGCAATGTGCTGTCATCAAGTCTTCCCCGGGTACAATCGCTCAGCCAGGAGGCCGTGGATACAATCACGTCCGCCACCCCCCTTGGTGTTCTCAAAGATGGACCAGGTCTTCTAAAAGACCTTGCTGTTGCACCCGGGCAGTTGCATGAATTTCTTTTTTCAGGTGAGATGCTCAAATCACTGTTCATGGGAAACATCGGAGGATGTATTGGTGAAACATCAGCACTTTTCATACTCATCGGGGCATCCTTTCTACTTTATAAGAGAATAATCACCTGGCACATTCCTGTATCATATATTGGCACAGTTGTTATCATTATGCTCATGTATTATCTTTTTAATGATTCTGATATGCCATACCAAGCCATTCTATTCCATCTTTTATCAGGAGGATTAATGCTGGGC
Source organism: Spirochaetota bacterium (assembly GCA_018399855.1). GTDB lineage: Bacteria > Spirochaetota > UBA4802 > UBA4802 > UB4802 > M55B154. The sequence goes on along the minus strand of JAGYNX010000013.1, from coordinate 1,405 downwards.
GCCTTTTACATGGCAACAGACATGGTCACCTCACCCGTGACAGCGAGGGGCATGATTATTTTTGGCGCGGGCTGCGGCATAATCACATCGGTAATAAGACTCTGGGGAGGATATCCTGAAGGAGTATCTTATTCTATTCTTCTGATGAACGCGGCTGTCCCTCTTATCGACAGGTTGACAAAACCCAGAGTTTTCGGTACGGAAAAGAATTAACCCGTGAATATCCATTATCGGAGAATGCAATGACCACCAGGGAAATAATACAATCTACAATACTAATTGCAATTATCGCATTTATCGCGGCATTCGCGTTGTCACACATAAACAACGTGACACGTCCTGCCATACAGGAACAGCAGAAAGAAAAACGGGAGAATGCTCTTTCAGTGGTATTTCCCGGTTATCAAATTCAGGATAAACAAAGCGTTTCATTAGATGCTGAAGATTTTGTGTACTGGACAGCAAAGAAAAAAGAAAATGGAACTATCCTCAACGCGTTTGCTTTTATAACCAGCCAGCCCGGTTATTCAGGTGATATCCGAGTAATGGTCGGGGTAAACGAGAAAGATAAGATTCTTGGTTTATCCATACTTTCCCAAACAGAAACCCCCGGCCTGGGTGCGCGTTGTACGGAAATTGCATCTACAGAAACCTTCTTTGGATACTTATTCGGGGATTTGTTTGGAAGCAAAAAAATAAAGACAGAAGAAAAGTCTTCTCATCCCTGGTTTCAAAAACAGTTCACCGGGCTATCGGTTGATCAGCAGGTTGAGATTGTAAAGAAAGGTGACTGGCAACCATCAATGAGAGAACAACTGCTTGAGATAAACGCTATAACCGCTATAACCGGTGCCACAATTACCACCAAAACCGTTCGTGACGCTATTATGAAGGGTATTGAAAAGCTGCATCGGGCACGGCAAAAATCAGCAGACGGGAGGACAGGGGTACAATGAGTTATTTAAATGATTTTATGAAGGGACTCTGGGAAAAGAATCCGATCCTGGTTCTGGGAATTGGACTTTGCCCTACCCTTGCAGTAACAACATCTGTGTCCAACGCCCTCTGGATGGGACTTGCCACTTCATTTGTACTTGTCAGTTCAAACATCCTTGTGTCAATCATACGACAGGGCGTACCGCCTCATATTCGAATACCCATTTTTATTACTATCATCGCAAGTTTTGTTATCATAGTCGAGTTAACCCTGAAAGCATTTCAGCCTGATGTGTATAAAGCACTTGGAATATTTATACCGCTGATTGTTGTAAACTGCATGATACTTGGCAGGGCTGAAGAATTTGCCTCAAAAAACACCCTTGGCAGATCCATACTGGACGGTCTTGGCATGGGTGTCGGGTTTGGCCTGACTCTTTTTGTACTGGCATTTTTTCGTGAAACTCTT
>JAGYNX010000129.1 GCA_018399855.1 Spirochaetota bacterium | reverse complement strand
GCTTTACCATCTTCTCATGGGTGACCAGGTCTGTCAGCGCGCCGGTGACCGCGTGGGGTGACAGGGATGAGCAATGGATACGAAAATCTCCCTCAACGGAGAGCATCGATTCCATGAGATGGGCAAGGTCTGATCCGTTATGCCGGTAATTCCCTATCATCACGCCGGCCAGCAGAAATTCCCGGTACCCCGCATTCAGGAGTATCCTGAACTCGTCAAGTATCTCATCCACCGGACGGCTCACGGGGCCCCCGCGCACGTAAGGGATGATGCAGTAAGCGCAGTAGTTGTCACAGCCATCCTGTATCTTCAGGTTTATGCGGGTTCGTGATGACCGTGTGGCGGGTGGGAAGCTGAATCTTTCTGCCGGTTTTTCTTCCAGTGAATCAAATAGTGACGGGTTTTCAACCAGGTCGGGAATGAGGTACTTGTAATCGTTTGGTACGTACAAGACATTGCCATCCCTTTTTACCCTGCTGGCATAACAGCTGGTAACAATTATCATGCCCACGCGTGATGGGTCCATCTCCCGCAGGGCGCGGGAGACGAGGTTTCGCGTTTTGCGTTCACTTGTATGGGTTACCACGCAGGAGTTTACAATTACCACATCAGCGTCCCTGTTGTCTGGTACGATGGTATGTCCGAAATCCTTCAGGCGGGTACTAACTGACTGGATCTCGGCCTGGTTGAGCCTGCAGCCAAGTGAGGATATCTTAATCTTCATCGGTGCCTTGTTTCCCGTAGTCCTCTATCTGTTCCTTGATGTTCTCCACCATTTTCATTATACCGCTGGATTCGTCCGACATCTCTTCCGCTCCCTGCGAGTTAGACTGTGATATCTGCGAGATGTTACTCATGGCCTGTACCAGCTCACCCACCGCGGATTTCTGTTCTCCGGTGGCGTGGCTTATCTCGTCGGCGAGGGTGGTGAGGTCACGTGCTTTACTGTTCACCTCGTCGTTGGTTGTAACCTGCTTGCTGGTGAAGTCGACCAGGCTTTTCACCCTGTCGTTTATTGAATTTATACCGGTGATGATGGTGCTGATAGTTGAAACGGTATTGTTAACGATCCCCATGTTATGCTGTATGCCGGTATCGTTTTCTTTCACCAGCTTCTCGATTTCCTTCACACTGGTGGTTGTCTGGTCGGCAAGCTTGGATATCTCGTCGGCAACAACCGCGAACCCCCTTCCCGATTCACCCGCCCGGGCAGCCTCGATGGCGGCGTTCAGGGACAACAGGTTTATCTGGTCTGAGATGTCATTTATGATGCTGATGATGTCAGTCATCTGGGATGAACTCTTGCGTATCTTGTGCATCCCTTCTTCCATCTCTGTCATGGCGCTGTTGCCTGATTCGGCCTGGCCTGCCACCGTTTTGGTGGAGCCCAGGGTGTCGTTGATGATATCATCCATCTCGTTGATCATCCCCGAGAGCTCTTTCAATATGCTGGTGAGGGATTCAAGGTTTTGATTTTGCTTTTGCGCGCTGTCGGCAACGTTGTCTATACCCGCCGACACTTCCTCGAAGGTGGCGGTTGCCTCTTCTATCATGGATGCCTGTTCCTGTGTGTTCCTGGTAAAGTTATTTATCTGGGCGGTCATGTTATTCATGGAGGTGACCACCCTGCGGGAGCTTTCCTGTAAAATGGTTGTAATGAAATCACTCTGGCTGTTGCTTCGCTGTGCTTCTTTCTTCGCTATTTCGGTGTTTCTTTTGAATATCCTGGTTATCAGAAGTGAAATTGTATATACCATGGCAATGGAAAAAATGGTATCGATGGTGGCAAAGGTGGCCACGTTGAAGGGTAAACCAATACCCAGGTAATGGTAGAGACCGTACACCAGCATAACCAGGAGGGTAAATGAACCCGACACAATGGTAAGCATGGTAGTGGTGCTGAAGATGGTGCACAGAACAATGCAGGGAAAAATAAAGATACCATATGATGAGAAAAGAAGCTCTTCTTTCACAAAAAGATGAGACACGTACCCCGCAGCAACGGTCAATGAACCGAAAGCGATAAATATGTTGGCAGAGACAATATTTTTTCCTTTCTCAAGGTAATAAAGGCTGATGGAAAATCCCACGATTAAAAGCCAGGTTATTTTCCCAACCCGGATAAAATCCTCAATGCCCACCGCCAGCATGGATACCTGCAGCAATAGTATCAGCACCAGGAAAACCGTTTCGAACAACAGAAGAAGACGGGCCCTTGCCTCGGTAAGGTAATCAGTCTGGGCATATCTCTTGAGAAAAAAATGCATGTATCGTGTAAACATTGACGGCCCTCTCAGGGAATGATGAAATTTTGTAAGCATTACAAGTATATCATATGACTACGCATATAGTCATAAAATTCTGTGTTCAGCAAGGATTAATTTCTTCATTGCAACTACAATGGTCTGGTATTATAATAATAGTAGGAAGAAATAATAATATCAGCATTGATGCCGGGGCAGTTTCAGGTAGCGTGACGCACCCCCACCCCGGCCCTCCCCCATGAAGGGGGAGGGAGAATATTGGAGGCAATATGGAATCTTATTATGACCTGTTAATAATCGGCGGTGTGGCAGCCGGTATGAGTGCGGCGTCGCAGGCCAGGAGAGAAAATAAAGAGATGAGCATCGCCCTTTTTGAGAAGAGCGATTTCGTGTCCTACGGTTCATGCGGTATGCCATATTATATCGGCGGTCTTATTTCGGATTACAACAAGCTTATCGCCATCGATGTTGATAAGTTTATCAATAAAAGGAATATACAGATAATGACGGGTACCGAGGCCACTGCCATTGATTTCAAAGAGAAAAAGGTCACGGCAGTACAGAAGGGAGAACAGATGGAAGTATCCTACGGAAAGCTGATGATCGCCACGGGGGCGAAAGCCATACAGCCCCCCATCCCCGGTGCTGACCAGGAAGGGGTTTTCGTGCTTCGAAACCTCAATGATGGTATTAAAATTAAAGAGTACGTGGAAGAAAAGAAACCTTCATCAGTAGTGCTGGTTGGCGGGGGGTTTATAGGACTGGAACTTGCCGAGAATTTTCGGGAGAATGATATCGAGACAACCATAGTAGAGCAACTTGAATCGGTTGCGATGAGCATGGATGCCGAGATCCGTGACCGGATTATACAGCGGCTTGAGGACAACGGGGTAACGGTAAAAACCGGTACCACGGTTGAAGAGATAAAAAAAGACGGGTCACGCATTGCAGTTCATGCAGGCGGAGAATTGATTGCTGCTGATCTTGTGGTGCTGTCCGTGGGAATCGCGCCCAATACTGATTTTCTGAAAGGTTCTGACCTGGAGATGACAGAAAAGGGTGCCATCATCGTAAACGAAAAATCTGAAACAAACATACCGGATGTCTACTCGGGGGGTGACTGTGCCACGGTTAAGCACCTGGTGACGGGGAAAAACGCGTACATGCCCCTTGGGCCTACTGCCAACAAGCAGGGCAGGGTGGCAGGACTGCAGGCGGCGGGTGTTACAACCGAAAGATTTCCCGGTATCGTGGGTACCCAGCTGGTAAAGGTGTTCGACCTGGAGGTGGGAAAGACGGGACTTTCTGATGAAGATGCCGCGGCTGAAAATATACCCGCATCATCCATGGGGGCTACATGGAAATCAAGGGCGGGCTACTGCCCGAAGGGTGACAGGCTGTTTGTGAAGCTTACGATAAACCCGGATACCCGTGAGATAATCGGCGGCCAGATAGCGGGCATCGACGGTGCGGCACAGCGAACCAACGTGATCGCCACCGCCATCGCTTCGAAGATGAAGGTAGAAGATTTCGCCTACCTCGACCTGGGCTACGCCCCGCCCTTCTCACCGGTATGGGACGCCCTCCTGGTAACGGCCCAGAAAATGGTAAAGCGATAATTTTACTGTAAACTGTAATAAACGCAACAGAATGTTCACCACAGAGGCGCAGAGGGCGCAGAGAGTGGATTTTTAATTATCGCATCGTCGGGTAATATAGAAGTTCAAACCAGTCATGTTTTTACAGTGGAGGAATATTTATTGCTTTTGTGTTATATTAATTTATATCTTAGCCTGTAAAAAACTATACCTGAAAACAATCTCAACAACTACCGAATGACTTATCAAAAAACGAGACTAACCTGCACTTAACCAACTCTCTGTGCCCTCTGCGCCTCTGTGGTGAAAAATAAATATTTTCTTGATAAATTGGTAACATCATGCAGGATGTAATTGATATTATCTACTGGAGGACGGTATGGCATCATTTATTCCACTTGAAGACATTACCATGGAGCTTTCCGACGTGGCCATGGGGCGGCGTGGGGCAGACCTTGTTATTAAAAACGGGAAACTGGTAAACGTGAATACCCGCGAAATTCTCGAGGGGGTGGACGTTGCCGTGTATAAAGGGCGGGTGGCCCTGGTGGGGGACGCCGCAGGCTGTATCGGGGATGCTACGAAGATCATGGACGCTACCGGGTATTACCTGTCGCCGGGTTTCATGGACGGGCATATACACGTTGAAAGCAGCATGCTCACGGTGTCACAGTACAGCAACACCGTGGTGCCCCACGGGACAACCGCCATTTTCATGGATCCACACGAGATCGCGAACGTGCTGGGGCTGAAGGGAGTGAAGCTGATGATGGACGAATCGACATCCCTCCCCCTTCGGGTGTATACCACTGTACCCTCCTGCGTGCCTGCCGCTCCGGGTTTTGAGGATGCCGGCGCGGTGATCGGGGCAGACGAGATCGCAGAAGCCATGCAGTGGGATGGAATCGCGGGACTGGGTGAACTGATGAATTTTCCCGGTGTCTTTAACAGCGTACCGGAGGTGCATAAAAAGATCGAGGTAACACTGAAGGCGGGTAAACCCGTAACGGGGCATTTCTCCATACCGGAAACAGGGCCACTTCTTAATGCATACGTGGCTTCGGGTGTGCGTTCGTGTCACGAGTCGGTACGAGCCCGTGACGCCCTGGCCAAGATGCGCCTCGGCATGTATGCCAAGATTCGGGAGGGATCGGCATGGCATGACCTGAAGGAGGTTATACAGGTAATAACCCGGTTCAAGGTGGACAGCCGCCTTGCGGTACTGGTGAGTGACGATACCCACCCTGATACCCTTATAAGCCTGGGACACCTTGACCACATAGTGACACGGGCCATTGAAGAGGGTGTTGACCCGGTAACAGCCATTCAGATGGTCACCATCAACACCGCCGAATGTTTCATGATGAGTAAGGACTTTGGAAGTATTTCCCCTTCGAAGGTGGCGGACATACTCTTTATCAGCGATCTTGAGAAGGTAAAGATTGAAAAGGTGATAATCGGGGGTGAGCTGGTTGCCGAAAAGGGAAAAATGCTGAAAGAGGATACCCCGGTTACCTATCCTGACTGGTCAAAGAACACGGTTAAGCTGGGGAAAACTCTAACACCGGATGATTTTAAGGTTGAGGCCATGGGTGATACGGCCACGGTGCGGGTGATGGAAATAGAAGAAGCGAAGGTGGGTACGAAAAGTATCACCGAAACACTTGGGATTGTAAACGGAAATATACCTGCTGACATACAGAAGGATATCGCCAAGGTGGCCCTCTTTGAACGGCATAAGGAAACGGGAACCCGGGGTCTTGGTTTTACAAAGGGATTTGGCCTGAAGGGTGGGGCTGCCGCCTCCACCGTGGCTCACGATTCACATAACCTGCTGGTTGTGGGAATGGATGACGAAGATATGGCATTTGCCGGTAACAGGCTGGCAGAGGCCGGTGGGGGCATGATCGTGGTGAAAAACAAGAAGGTGCTGGCATTGCTGCCCCTTCCCGTGGCGGGGCTTTTAACCGACCGCCCTGTAGGGGAGGTTCACGCCCTGGTTGAAAAACTTGACGAGGCATGGAAGGAGCTTGGATGTGTGCTGGTGTCTCCCTTTATGACCATGGCACTGCTGGGCCTGCCCGTATTGCCTGAACTACGGATAAGCAACAGGGGGCTTGTTGACACCATGAATTTCAA
>JAGYNX010000128.1 GCA_018399855.1 Spirochaetota bacterium | reverse complement strand
TCCCTTTTGGGTATGGTATTTTTACCATTGTTTTTATATCGTATCAATGCTGCCAACAGCATCACGCATCTTTCACGCGCAGATTGAACTATTTTCTGCCTGCATTTACTGCCTTCACAATGAGGGTCTGTCAAATCTGACTGAACCTGCACGAAAACACGTATTTTATTTTTGCCATGCATCCCTTCAAATTCTGCACTATTCTTTTTACTGTGTGCACACCCAACTAATATGAAAAGTGCACATGCAAGCATATACGTGATCGCCTTCACCTATGAGTCTCCAATAATAATTCTTACAACATCAGCAGGTTTCATTCCTTCAATAATGACCTTTTTATTTCTACTCTTTTCGCCTCGTACAATATGGATATTGGACTTCGCAACCCCCAGTTTTTTAGACAAAATGCCTATACATTCAGCATTTGCTTTCCCATCTACTGGCGGACTATTTAAATGAATTTTAATTTTTCCATCAGGCTGGCATACTATACTGTTTCTGGATGAGCGAGGTACGACTTTAATATCAATTGTATCCTTTCCTGACATCAATTCTGCTCCGGAAAATCATGTGTTTGAAAAGAAAGAGGATGAAAATTCAGGATTTTCATCCTCTTTCTTTTCAAAAAAACCTAATACTCAGTGGGTACAATTCTGTACCTAACTCTTTTTACCGTCAATGACGGTATAACCGGTAAAGTGAAGGAGTTGTAGTTCCTGTACATCACTTTCCTGTATTGATAATACGTACCTTCTAAGCCAAAGTCAATATTTAACAAAATATTTTTTTAAAAACTATTTATGGCTGCATCAACTGTATCAAAGACCTTTATCATTGACGTAACCTTTGTCAGCTCAAGAACGCGCTGAACCTCCTGGTTGGGAGAAGCCAGTCTGAGCTGTGATTTAAGACTCTGGTTAATGTTCAGGAATATTCCGATGCCGGAACTGGTTATCATCTTCACATCTGAGAGATCGATTACCATTTTTTTTATTCCCTTGCTCACAATCGCCTGCTGAAGCTTCTCCTTCAGGTCAGGTACATCAAGCGTATGAACTTCCTGCATATTAATCTTTATAACGTAAAGATCATTATCCTTGTCCTGAAGCTCTATCATATCCTACCTCTTAACACCGTCATTGATTTAACAATAATTAATAAAGAACATATTCTGTTTAGATGATATCAGACAATAATATTCTAATTGAATGGTATAGAAATAGTCAATTATATTTTTAGTGTTAAGATACCTTTAAATCTTTCGTTCATGACACTCTTAATAATACACTTGACTAAATCAAATTATTATTCTTTATTTACATAGTATGAAAATAATGACATTGTACGTGAAATTAGCATCAGTTAATGATCGGTTTTAATTTATGGTTCTATCAAACAATCTGAAAAAAAGCGATATTCTTACTAATTGCAAGGCAAAAGATCGATGGGACCTCATTGATACAATGCTTGATCAGGCAGTAAAGAATAAGTATGTTAATCCCGATGACAGGGAAACCATTCGGAAGTCCCTTTTTGACAGGGAAAAGTCGATGAGCACAGGTATCGGCAAGGGGGTTGCAATTCCACACTGCACCAACGCAAAAGTTGATGACGTGATCGTTATAATGTCTATATGTAATAAGGGTATTAATTTTGATGCCATTGACAATCTTCCGGTGCAGATAGCTATATTATTGATCGTACCTAAAAATAAACTCACACAACATATCAAGACACTTGCAAATATTGCCAAGATTATGAATGACAATGAATTACGAGAGGAAATAATTAGCGCAAAAACTGCAGTCTCAATATTAAAAATTATTAAGCAATACGAAAATCCACAAAAGAAATAACCCTTCATGGACCAGATTTCTCGTCTAACCAATACAGGAAGGCTTGAAGATGACGATGATCGTTCTCTAAGGCCGCATAATATCGATGAATTCATCGGGCAGTCACAGTTGATTGAAAACCTCAAGGTATTCATTCAATCTGCAAGGATGCGTTCATGCACTCTTGATCACGTACTCCTGGCAGGGCCTCCCGGCCTGGGTAAAACGACCCTGGCCCTGATAATAGCCAGGGAACTTGGGGTTAACATCAAGTCAACATCAGCTCCGGCAATTGAGAAGGCAGGTGACCTGGCATCAATACTTACAAGTCTTGAAGACAATGACGTATTTTTTATCGATGAAATTCACCGGCTTTCTCCTGCAATTGAAGAAATACTGTATCCTGCCATGGAGGACAGGTGTCTTGATATAATCATTGGTCAGGGTGTTGGAGCAAAAAGTATAAAGATTCAGCTTTCTGCATTCACCCTGGTGGGTGCCACAACCCGCACAGGACTACTCACCTCCGCTCTTCGTGACAGGTTTGGCATACCATTAAGACTTAATTACTATGAACCTGACGAGCTTCAAAAAATTGCCAGGCGTACCGCTAAAATAATTGGTGTACCCATATCTGATGACGCGGCACTTGAAATTGCCAGGCGATCACGCCGTACACCAAGAATTGTGAACAGGCTGCTGAAAAGAGTTACTGATTTTGCTACTGTACAAAACCTGGATACAATAGATCTTGATATTACTTCATTTGCCCTGAAGAAACTGAATATTGACGCCATTGGTCTTGATGAAATGGACCGTCGGATACTTTCTACCATTATTGACAAGTATGATGGTGGACCTGTGGGAATAAAAACCATAGCCATTTCTGTTGGTGAAGAAACCGACACGCTCGAGGATTATTATGAACCATTCCTGGTACAGGCAGGTATGCTGAAACGAACACCCCGGGGCCGCATGGCAACCAGGCAGGCCTTTGATCACCTCGGACTACGCTATTCTTCTGACCATGATGAAGGCAATACACTTTTTGATGATACTGATTGACACACACCCTGTCACGCTTACTGTTATATGAAGATTAATCTAATTATTTTAGAAAACCATCAAATTCGGTTTATAGTATATACTACAACCTCAAACTAAAAAATGGTATCATTTAATGAAAAGAGATTTCAAGTTCAGGGAAATACCCTATAATTATACATCATTTTCAGACCGGGAAATTATACTTAAGTATTTTGATGAGAAAACCTGGTCAATTATCAATGCCCTCAGGCAGCGTCGAAAAACAGGACGAAGTGCAAAACTTCTCTTTGAGAATCTTGGTGACATCTTTATCATTGATAGAAACCCTTACATCTTTAACGATCTGCTTGAGAACAAAAAAAAACTAAGAAAACTCAGGAAGCAGCATCAGCAACGCCTTGCTGTTATAGAGAGAGGTGCCAATGATGAAGAGCTGGTTGCTGATCTCCTTGAACGTGTCCGAACCATAGAAGACGCATTTTTTGAAAATTTCAGGCACGAACGCAGAAAACGATTAAAAATCGCTCTCACCCTCAAAACCATTACTCATTCTGAGAATATCCAGTTTACCGCTTTTCACAAGGTTTCGCATGCTACCGATGCTACAGACTGGCGTGTGGAATACCCGGCTGTTGTTGTATACCCGGATTCTATACAGGAAATCATGTCACTTGTAAAGGCTGCCCGCCGCCTTGAACTGAATATTATTCCCCGTGGAGGAGGAACTGGCCTTACCGGGGGAGCTGTTCCTCTTGACCGCAATACCATGGTCATTAATACTGAAAAGCTTACCGGTATTAATCCCATACATAATATAATTGATCTTGGACGCGAGATTCCAGCTGTCGAGGTTGAGGCAGGAGTAGTGACCGATGATGTTATACAATACTGCCAGCAAAGTGGATACATCTTCGCTACTGATCCCACATCTGCATGGGCATCAACTATAGGAGGAAACATTGCGGAAAATGCAGGCGGAAAAAAATGTGTAATGTGGGGCACATGTATAGATAATCTTCTTTCATACCGGCTGGTAGACAGTGAGGGGAACCTCCTGGAAATCAGGCGCATTCATCATCCATACAGGAAAATCCTTGAAGACGATATAATTACATTCGAAGTATACCGAATTCACCCGGCAAAGGGGGAAACCCATCTGCGCACCATTGAACTTGATGGTACAGATATTAGAAAAAAAGGTCTTGGAAAAGATATTACCAACAAGGCTCTGGGCGGAGTTCCGGGTATTCAAAAAGAAGGCGGAGATGGTATCATCGTCTCCGCGACTTTCGTGCTGTACCGTCCTTTTGCCCATTGCAGAACCATTTGTCTTGAATTTTTCGGGAACAACATGGTATACGCATCTAAAGCTATCGTGGATATTATGGACAGGTTCTCAAACAATGATACTGTCTATTTAACCGCACTTGAACACTTTGACGAAAAGTACGTAAAGGCAATACAATACAGAAACAAGTCTCGACGTACCGAGATACCCAAGGCAGTTCTGCTTATCGATATTGAGAGTAATGATGAAGATGAACTTGATAACTCCTGCAAAACAATGATATCCATGGTGCAGCAGTATAACACGGAAGGAATGATTGCTAAGGACAGTTCTGCACGTGAACGATTCTGGAAAGATAGAAAGAACCTTGGAGCCATAGCCCGTCACACCAACGCGTTTAAACTCAACGAGGATATTGTTATACCACTTGAGAAAATTCCTGATTTCGCTGACTTTATTGAAAAACTGAATGTGAAGAAAGAACTCGCCAATTACATCGCTATCATTAATGATATTGAAACATTTTTATCAAAAGCTGATAATTTCGGCGATGATGAATTTATTGCGGGCAAAATTTCTGATTACCTGAACAACTTAAAACCACTTAGTGAAACCTATTATGATTACGCGGGTAATCTTGATACTACAGCCAGGGAATTCTTTAAATATGATTCGTCGTATTCCAGTGATGCCAGGTCGCTTTTCCAGCTACTACAGGAAGAACAGATTACCCTGGACTTCAAAAAGAATGTAGTAGACGTGTTTCACAGCATTTTTCATGGATATGCGCAACTCTTTCTGGAATTCGACGAACTGGTAGGCGCCCAGGAAAACAGGCGTATAATAATTGCCACACATATGCATGCTGGAGACGGGAACGTTCACGTAAATATACCAGTGCATTCAAATGATTACGCCATGATGCGTGAAGCTAATAGTACCGCAGGCATCATCATGGAGAAAGTTGTGGAACTGGGGGGTGTCATATCTGGTGAACATGGCATAGGACTGACCAAACTCAGATTCATAGACCAGCAAACCCTTGACAGCTATGCTGCCTATAAGAAGCTGGCTGATCCTGATAACATATTCAACCCGGGGAAACTGAGCAGTCATTTGAATCTTGATAATATCTATACGCCATCATTTAACCTGCTTGAACTTGAAGCCTTCATATTAAAAGCTACAGACTTGGAAAAACTCTCAACATCAATCGCTTCATGTGTTCGTTGCGGGAAATGCAAGGGAGTATGTAATACACATTATCCCGGTGGTACAATGTTCTTCAATCCGCGAAATAAAATTCTAGGTACTGCACTTATCATAGAAGCAGTTTTATATGACATACAGACTTCTAATACGCTGAGTTTTCGCAATTTTAAAAAACTGAGGGAGATTACTGATCATTGTACAATCTGTCATAATTGCCAGGTTCCCTGCCCTGTAAATATTGATTTCGGTGACATCACCCTTGAAGCGCGGGCACTCCTGGTACATCGAAAGAAATCCAGATTCAAGCCGGTAACTACCTTTACTCTCTTTTACCTCAAGCAGAAAGGGTATTACATGAACAAGTTGTTCAGAATCCTGATCCTCAAACTTGGTTACAGGGCACAAAGGATCGGATATTATGTGAATCGGCCAGTTTCAGCACTTACCTCAAGGATTGTGCCACTGATTTCAGGGTATCTCAAGGGTAAATTTCCTGTATCAGGCGCCAGGTCCCTCAGGGAAAGACTGGGCTTGAGCAAGCGCACTGCCTTCATCACATTTCAAAAACCTGGTATTGAAGTAGAAAAAAGTGTAATATATTTTCCCGGCTGTGGTTCCGA
>JAGYNX010000127.1 GCA_018399855.1 Spirochaetota bacterium | reverse complement strand
ACTGGATCTGCTGTTGTGGTCATTTAACGGGAAAATGAAATCGGCGCAGGGCATGACAGGGCAGCGGGTGTTTACAGATGTTGAGGTTGAAGACCTGGCAATGGGAATTATTGAAATGGAAGATGGGAGACTTGTTGAAGTAAGCAGCTCAATGATAGCGGTGCCATCAAGACCAGTGCAAATCGAGGTGTATGGCTCAAAGGGTACGGCGATCTATACGGGTTTTGAATCAGAACGAAAGCTCAGGGTATATGGAACTAAAATTAAAAAGTCAAAACTCCCGGTACGGGGTATACACGCCCTGAGCCGCAGTATGGATGCCTTCAGGCTGTGGATTCAGAAGGACATTCCCTACCTGGTTCCCGTAGAACAGTCATTGCCGGTACTGGCGGCCATATCAGCCATATACAAGTCGGCTGAATCTGGTCAAAAGGTTGAAGTTGATTCCCGTTACCTGGAATACATGAACTATGGATAACCTTCTTTTCAGCATCAATGCGGTGGCACCAGTATTCCTGGTTGTCTTTGCCGGCCGAATTATGGCACGCCTGGGATTCATGGACGACACTTTCGTGACGAAGGCTAACGCAATTGTTTTTAATCTTGCAATGCCCGTTCTGGTATTTCTCAAAATTTCGGCGGCAGACTTTTCACTCATATTCGATGCAAATGTCTTACTCATGGTGTGCGGCCTTACATTCCTGGCATTCATGGTTGCCTGGATAATAGCTGTTATCTTCATAAAAGAAGCCACGAAACAGGGACCATTTATCCAGGGAACCTTCAGAAGTAATACTGCCATTATAGGGCTGGCCCTGGCCATCAATCTGTTCAGTGATAACGGGGTAACGCTGGTGGTTATTTTGCTGGCATTTCTTATGCCGCTATATAATATATTATCCGTGTTCGCCCTCACCATTCCCCTGAAAAAAGAGAATAACCTTACCCCCGTGCACATATTTATACAGGTTGTAACAAATCCGTTGATAATCGCCATCTTGCTGGCTATCCCATTTTCTTTGCTTGGGATCAGTATCGAAGGCGTTATCCATCGCACCCTTTCCTACGTGGCCCAGATGACCCTTCCAGTGGCATTGTTGTGTATCGGGGCTACCCTGGATTACAGCAGGATGAAACATACTTTCATCACCGCCCTTGGTGCATCGGTTACAAAGATCATTGTACTTCCTGTGCTGGCAGTAATAATATCCGTGCAGATGGGATTGCGCGGTGAAACACTGGGAGCGGTGTTTCTTGTCTTTGCGTGTCCCACCGCAATCTCTTCGTTTATAATGGCAAAAGCAATGGATAACGATGGAGACCTCGCGGCGCAAATAGTTTTGCTTACCACTACCTTTTCAATGTTTACTATCGCGGGGGGGATCTTTCTTATGAAATTATACGGTTTACTGTAGTTGTAAAAAATGTAACATGGAGAATGTACCATGATAAAAAATGAAATTAAAGAAGCAAATTATAATTATGATTTTTTTGAAACCACAAGCGTCACCGATTTTCAATTAAAGGATTACGGGAAACCTCCCGCGGGATACCCCGCGAAAGCTGTTACTGATTCGTATAGTGAAAAGCCGTTTTCAGTTAATTTTGAACAGCGCAAAAAGTCTCTTCTTCAGCACCTGCAGAAAAACCCTGCGAAAAAGTTTATCAAGGGATACTATACAGAACTTGCCCGGCTGTACAATAATAAAGGGCCGGTGCATAAGGGAGCCTTATACAGTGCCCTTGATTTTATAGATAAAAGATATGATTGTTCTGACTTCGTGATGCTGGGTATTGTACGTATACTCTACCAGTTTCGCGACAGTAAACTTCTTGATAAGAAATTTATCATGGCAGCTGAAAAAACTTTGCTGCACTTCAAGTACTGGCCCGATGAGCCAGGTATCGATTCTATGTGTACATGGACTGAGAATCACCAGGTTATGTTTTCAGCCAACGAATACCTGGCGGGGCAGATGTTTCCAGATCAGGTGTTCGCAAACTCCGGCATGACCGGGTACCAGAAGATGAGAGCGTCGCGTGAGAGGCTTCTCACCTGGATGCGGTTGCGTTACCAGGCAGGCTTCAGTGAATGGCTGTCACACGTGTATTATGATGAGGACATTACGGCACTTGTAAACCTGGTGGACTTCTGTGCTGATCCTGTGATTGTTCGGCAGGCGCAGGTCATTCTTGATCTAATATTTTTGGATATGGCATTGAATTCGTATAAAGGGGTTTTTGGTTCAACCCATGGACGAAGCTATGCCGCGGAAAAGAAAAGCGGGCTTGTGGAATCTACCACGGACACGGCGAAACTGCTGTTTGGTATGGGTGTCTTTTCAGGTATTGATAATATGAGCGCGGTAACTCTTGCTATAAGTTCAGGATACAGGTTGCCAACGGTGATTGCCCATATAGCACATCATCACAACGAAGAACACATGATAAACAGGCAGCGTATGAGTTTCAGGATAAAAGACGCGAAAAAGTTCGGGTTAAACCGAAAAGATCCTGATGACGCGATGGTACTTTTGAGCATGGAAGCATACGTCCATCCAAATACAATTCAGACCGTGATGAAACTCTTTGACAGGTATAGATGGTGGGAAAACAATTTTTTCACCATGTTCAAAGCAAAAAAGGGATTGATACAGTTTCTCCGGTACTCGGGATTGCTGCCGATACTTGCAAAGGTAATGGAAAAAGATTTTACCAGGAATACCCGTGAAGAGGTCAATACCTATACCTTCAGAACGAAAGACTATATGCTGAGCTCAGCAGTTGATTACAGGAGGGGATACGGGGGTGACCAGCAGCATATCTGGCAGGCCACCATGTCACCCGAAGCAGTGGTCTTCACCACGCATCCCGGTCATAAAGAAAACACGTCCGGTGGGTACTGGGTTGGTTCTGGTACATTACCTCGTGTTGCACAGCATGAAAATGTTCTGATCGCGTGTTACAACATTTCACGTATGCCGGGTTTGTACATGACCAACAGGTTGTTCATAACACACGCCTGGTTCCCATGTGAAAAATTCGATGAAGTAATTGAGAAGGGCGGGTGGATTTTCGGACGAAAAGATGATGGATACATTGCACTCTATTCGGCAAATGGTTACCGCTGGCAGGAAAAAGGGGAGGACGCCGGTAAAGAAGTTATCGCCCCGGGCAGAAATAACACGTGGATATGCGAGTGTGGATGTAAAAAGGTCCATGGAACATTCAGTTCATTTGTGCAGTCAATCGCATCAAGCAGGTTACGGGTGGCGGGAGGTAAAGTTACCTATGAATCTCCTTCAGCTGGAAACATTTCTTTTGGTTGGAAAGGCAGGTTTAAGGTAAACAATACCCACAAGGTACAACGTGATTACCCGAGATATGATAATAACTATTGTTACGCTGAATACCCATTAAGAGAAATTAAAATTGAAAAAGGTAAACACGCTCTTGAATTAGACCTTGAAAGAGGAATACGAAAATCAAGTTCGTATGTATAAGTAATAGGGGGACTCCTGACTCATTGCACCTTACCCGATATTTAATTTACCCCCAATACTACACCGCATAATGATATTAAAATATTCTTGCAATTGTGAATTATTGTCCGATACTGTTAAAAAGAATATAATTCATGCGCGAGTAAATATAGAATCAGCATGAAGAAAAAATTTAATTATCGAATGCGGGATAATGAAAGTTAAAATCCGTCAGCTAATTGACGTGAAGGATCAGAATCCACAGTTCAGTTGCAGGGTTCTTGGCGATATTTCTGCAAAGGGTAGAAAATATCGTTATAATCAGGAATTGTATAAAGATGACTTGATTTTCCTGGATAAAGCAGGCCAGAAAGAAGTGGATATACTATATGATGAAATTGTGTATAGTTATCTCTCCACAACTTTCCCAGTTGAATACAGGATACCATATTCATCCATGGGATTCTATGATATTGACCGACATCTCGAAGAACTGGATAATATAAACGGGTATACGAAACGTAAACGTTTCCTGTATCACATAGGCGATATTTATACGGATGATCCCGCATCATTGAAACCTGCCAGGGTAATCACCCATAATGAACCGATTGATTACAAAAAGTGGAACCAGGTTAAACGAAATATTTCAAAAAACAAAAAAATATTTTTTCGAAACTCAGAAAATGGTATAATTGTTTTTGTAAACCTTCAGCCCGAAGCAGATAATAATTTTGTTGGAAGGTTTAAGAAAAATACCGATCTTGTCACAACCCTGGTTTCAAGAAAGAGGGATTCGAACATTGAGATTGCACCTGATTTCATACCCACAGAAGATGTGATATCTGTTACAAATCCAGAAGATCTTCTGATGGTTTATGAGAAAACATGTGCGCGTCTCATCATCATAGGAGAAACATTGAATGATGATTATAAACGGTCTTTGCTCAAGGTTAGAGAATATGATAAATTTGCCCGTATGATGGTGGTTCCATCAGTTGATCCTTATAACATGGATCATCTTCTAATGCAGATAAAGATGGTATATAATTCAGACAGGTGGGCAGAATAAAATTTCCTTCGTGGAGCGAAAGAGTGAAAAAACCCAATAAGCGTTCTGTAATGAAGTACTTCGAGCCGGTTGATATGGGTAACGTTCTATCCAGGGAAATGTCAGATCTTGACCTTGACGGCAGTTTTGGGTATTTCGCCTTTCAAAAAAAGGACAATGTTCTTTTTCTCAACAGGTTAAAACCAGAAGATATTATGAACCTTTTAAGAAAGGTTGGATTAGTTGACCATTTGAACAAAATGGGATTTGAAGATATACAGGTAGATATTGATAGAGATGAAGCCCAGATAAATTACCTGAAAATATATTACGAAGATAAAACTCCTGAAAACCTCCTGGTTGACCTGCGGGTATCTGAATCACGGTTTGTTCCGGAGAAGCGTTTTTTTGAAGAGGATAACGATATTATCACCCTTGATATGGTTGTTATCGAATGGTTATCTGCGCAAAAACCAGAAAAGAAATTTGATCCAGACAAACCACAGCTGCCAGGGCAGAATAAACCCGGATTGGGAAGTCTTAAATACATGATGGATATCATGTATCTTGTTGGTAAGGAAGTGGTGAAGGATGGTTTTATGGATGTACCGGATCATTTCCACGGCGCGGTAATGTATTCAAAAAAATTCAAGTTCTTTAATCCATCTCACGAGGCTGTGTTGAAGGCCATGATGAGGGACCTGAAGGGGTATTCACTTGCCGATCTTTCGTGGGGGATGTTAACAAAAACCATTATTGACGAATCCACTGGCGAACCCCAGGTGTATGATCCATCCGAACAGATATTTCCAGTATCAAGACGTATGAAAGAATATTTTAAATCAAAAAAATACCAGGAGAAGTTTAAAAAGGTTTACAAGAAGAAAAAATACAAATTTAATTATGATTTGATGCTTGAGCGAAGGAAAAAAATGCTCAATGAAAAAAAGACAGAAGAGCTATAGATACTCTTCTTTTTTTTTGTACCATTTCAGTGTTACCTGCATACTCCTGATGTCGTTATGAATCGTTAATTTCAGACTTTCCATTTTTTCAACAATAATTTTATTCTCTTCATAGACAGACTCCATCAAGATGAATATGCTGGTTTGTGTATCATGTATTTCATTCCAAATGGCGATATTCTCTTCTTTGAAACGTTTTGAAAGAGTGTCAATGTTAATACCGAGAATTGCAGCAAGTGATTCTTTTGTTCTGCTTTCCTCGAATTTCAGTTCTGACAATGATTCAAATGTATCATTGTTTTCATCAACCAGTGATGTGATAGCATTATAATCTTCTGTTTTAATGTAATAATGAAGTTGAGAGTTGCGGTGTTGGATATCATGAAGCAACTTATGGATTTGGTTCATGATATCCAGTAATTGATGAAGAAGATTTCTTACATCATCCCTCAATACTGAAACTGCCTTTACCAGTTGAAGGGATTTTATCTGATTTGGTTTCCTGTGCTG
>JAGYNX010000126.1 GCA_018399855.1 Spirochaetota bacterium | reverse complement strand
GTCAATAGGTTTTAAATATATAAAACCGCCCACTTCGCTCGACGCTGTGCTGAGCGTAGCCGAAGCATACACGCAGATGAACACAGATAATTAGTGAATAGTGAGTCGTGAGAAGTGAGCATTTAACTGATAACTCTTCACTACTCACTTTTCATTCAATTTCGTGTATCTGTGGTTAAAAATTTCAGAACAATGCGATTGCAAAGAATATGTTCATATGGTACCCCGTTTTTCATTTACTCTTTTATACGAGAACCAGGGTTTCTGGTTCTTGAGGGGACAGTAACTTACGGGGCACCTGTTGCTTTCTTCATCAGAAGGACGGGGAGTGACCACCTCCCCCCTTCTTCGCTTTTCAACCCAGTCGATGGCTTCTTCCTCGGTATCGACGTATCCACCACTGTACACGTTCTCCGTGTAACAATGCTTGTAGCCATAGAGCAGTTCAAATTTCGTTTTCATCACAAGCCTGATAACACTTTCCACAGAGAAAGGTATTTTTAACTAACATCAACAACCTCTAACAACCTCAACAAACCTCCCGCTTACTCCGCCTTGTAACCGCCAAGGTTTGCCAGTGCCACGCTGCCGGGGCTTATTGTTTCAGGATCGGTCATCACGTTTATGCACACCGGCACGTCCGATTTGAAGGCCTCTTCAAGGGCAGGCCTGATGTCTTCCGGTTTTTCAACCAGTATGCCTTTACCCCCCAGGTCTTCAACCAGCTTGTGATAGTCAACCCTTCCAATGAAGGTACCATCTTCTATGGCATGCCCCAGCCGCAGCTGCTGGCTGTGACGGATCATACCCCAGCCCAGGTCGTTGCTGATGCAGACCACGATGTTCAGCTTCTTACGGACGGCTGTTTCGAATTCCATGAAGTTTAACCCCACGGACCCGTCCCCGATCATGAGGCATACCCTCTTGTCAGGATTCATAAGCTTGGCGGCATTCGCGTATGGAATACCCACCCCAAGGCAGCCGTAAATACCCGAGTCGAGGTAATGGGCGGGCTTACGTGCCGTTCTGGTCATACCCATCCAGATCTGGGTATCACCCCCGTCAGTACAGACTATATCATCATCTTTATCGAGAAAGTCAT
This sequence comes from Spirochaetota bacterium, assembly GCA_018399855.1. Lineage (GTDB taxonomy): Bacteria > Spirochaetota > UBA4802 > UBA4802 > UB4802 > M55B154. Next base: position 4,935 of record JAGYNX010000126.1, on the reverse strand, counting down.
TGATCTCTTTGGCCAGTCTCATGGCGTGAATGGGTTCATCGTTACTTTCCCAGTTCACCTTCGCCTGTTCTTTGCTCTCGGCATCAGATTTCTTCAGTTCTTCTATCCATGGAGCGTAGGCGTCCGCCATTCCCTTCTTCGCGCCTTTTTCAAGAATACGGTTACACTCCTTCAGAAAGGCCTTTATATCGCTGACAATGGGCAGGTCTACCGACTTGTTGCGTCCCAGTTCTTCAGCCTCGGTATCAACCTGCACGAATTTTGCCGCCGGGTTGAAGATGTCACCGAATATATAGTAGAGGCTAATACGCGACCCCAGCATGATAACAAGGTCTGTTCCAAGGTTGGCTGCAAGGGAAGCACCGGGCCTGATGGCAAGGGATGACTCAAAGCACAGGGGATGGGTGTCGGACACCGTTCCCCGTCCCATTGCTGAGGTGAAAACGGGGGCACCGGTATTTTCAACGAAACGCTGTAATTCATCCGGTGCATCTGAGTACCAGCTGCCGCTTCCGGCTATGATGATGGGCTTTTTCGCTTCTTTCATCATATCGATCAGCTTTGCCGCGTTGTCAAGATCAACAAAATGAGAATCTACTTTTGTGTGCACACGCTTGACGGCCTCAACCGGCACTTCGGCGTTGAGTACATCCACGGGAAACTCAAGGTAGACTGGTCCGGGCCGGCCGGATATGGCGGTTCGAAAGGCTATATCAATAAACTCCGCAACACGCTCGGGCTTCTGGCATATAAGTGCTTTCTTCACCATTGGCTCGATCACCGGTGCCTGCCGCATATCCTGCAGGTCAAGTTTCTCGCAGGAATCTATTCCAACACAACCCGAGATGAGTACCAGGGGTGAGTTGGCCTGGCGTGCGTTGGCGATGGAGGTCAGGGCGTTGGTAAATCCGGGACCGGCTGTCACCAGGGCCACGCCGGGTTCTCTTTGTGTTCTCCCCCATGCTTCTGCCATGAATACTGCCGCCTGTTCGTGCCTTGTATCAAATAATGTAATATTGCTGTGTTCCAGGTACTGGTATAAGGGGGTGATGTGCCCGCCGCTGAGGGTAAAGATGTATTTTATACCTTTTTGCTGAAATGCTTCTGCCGCGATCTGTGCGCCTGTTTTTGTACTCATAAAGTTCCTCCTGTTTGTACGTATATATTTGCGTTGCGTATTATAATTCCATCAGCTGGCCGCCGCATACATTGATGGCCTGCCCTGTTATGTATGATGAATCTTCTGAGGCCAGAAAGGCCACCAGTTTACCTACCTCGGCGGGATCACCGATACGCCCCAGTGGTATGGTTTTACACATCTCTTCTTCACGCTCTTCAACCGTGCACTGAAACACCTCGGCTTCAAGACCAAACCGCCAGCGTTCAAGGTCGGTCATGATCTGACCGGGGCATATGGCGTTCACCCGGATCCCGGCACCTGCCAGCTCCCGGGCCATTACCCTGGTAAGCATGTTCACCCCGGCCTTTGCCACAGCATAGGCCCCGTTAAAAATGGGAGGCACCTTGCCGGCACGTGAAGAGGTGTTGATTATGCTGGCCTTTCGTCCTATCATAAGTGGTACCACCGCCCTGCTCACTTTAAATACGCTGTGCAGGTTTACATCGATGGTTTTCATCCAGGCATTTTCATCGTAGTTCTGCACGGTGTTGGGTACACCAAATGAAGCTCCCGCGTTATTGCAGAGTATATCCACTCCCTCGAACTCACCCTTGACCGCCTCAACCATTGCCTGTATGGCATCGTTGTCGGTTACGTCAACGGTGACAGGGAGGGCCTTTACCCCGTAAGTTTTGGCCAGTTCTTTGCTTATAGTTTCCATATCACCGGCAAGATCCGCAATCACCACGTTGCACCCATTCTCCGCAAGTTTTTCGGCGATGGCATACCCTATTCCGGTTTTCTTACCCGATCCGGTGATAATGGCTGTTTTCCCTTTCAGGTCGTCTTTCATCAACACCCTCCATATGACATATTTGCGTGATACCTGCCGCTATACTGCCCCGGCAGCAGAACATCTTGAACAATGCTCATACTATGAATAGTATTCACCATCGGTGATATACTGTCAAACATTTTTTCTGTATCTGTTGTAATATGGTATAAGCCTTACGGGTGAAGTTTGTTTCCAGGGAAGCCCCCTTTAGTAAAGGGGGCGGCGCGGCGCGCCGGGGATTTCGTTGAGGACGATGCCACAATGGAACTTGTTGGTGCAGCATGTGACTTAACGGAATCCCCCCAACCCCCCTTCACTGAAGGGGGGCTAAGGTAAGAGTTTGCCTCTTGAACTTTACTAAAGGAGGCTCCCCTGGAGTTATACTTCTGCTGTGCTAGCACTCCACCCTGTTTCGGCCTGATGTTTTTGCACGGTAGAGGGCCCCGTCGGCCCTGTCTTTGAAGGTTGCGAAGTCTGACGCTGAGTCAGGATAGGAGCTTATGCCGATACTGGTGGTAACCTGCACGGATGACTGGGCGTAGTGTTTGCAGCCGAATTGCTCTACCCCTTTCCGTATTTCTTCGGCTATCTCTTCAGCCCTTTTCAGGTTGGCTTCTGGCAAAAGAATGGAGAATTCGTCTCCCCCGTAGCGGGCGATAATGCCATGCCGGCTGATCACGCTGCTGATAATGGCAACCAGCCTTTTTAATATTTTGTTGCCATCCTCCATGCCAAGATGGTCATTTATTATCCTGAAATTATCCAGGTCAACCATGAGCAGTGACAGCGGCTTATTGTTGCTCTGGGATATGTTGAAAAAGTTTTCCAGTGCGTCATCCAGAAATGCCCTGTTATACACACCGGTAAGTTCGTCGGTGATCACCCGACGGCTTGCGTCTTCTCCCCACTGCACTACGTCGGCCAGGAAATTACTGGAATCCCGGAGATGTTGTATTGTACCTACCAGCAATCGTGATATAAGTTTTACTGCCGCGTCAGAATGATTTTCCACAAGACTGGCAAGGGCTTTCTCCTCGATTGACAACACCTCTGTATTCTCTGCTGCCACGTATGTATCAAACGAAGGCCTCTTGCCGAATAACGGCACCTCGCCGAAAAAGTCACCGGTTTTGAATTCACCGTGTTTTCTTTCAATACTTCCCGGAATATCAAGGGTGCTGACAATACTACCATTTAACACAACGTACAACTCATCTATCACGTCATTTTGTGATATAACCTCATCACCCTTTTCAAATGATTTCAGATTAAAGTAATCGCCCAGTAGTTCAAGTTCTTCGTCACTGAACCCGTAAAATATATGCAGTTCTTTCAATACTTCTTTCATCTATTCTACATCCTATATCGATATCCTGTTACCACCGGCATTTCTTGCCTGCATCATCTTTCGACACGCCGCATCTAGCAACTCCCTGCTGTTCCTGGCATGATGAGGATACAGGGCCACGCCGACACTTACCTGTATCTTCACACCCTGCCCCCCTGTTATTCTTTTCAGATCCATTGATTTATACGTTGCACTGATCTCTTTTGCCCTTTGTATGGCATCTTCCTTTCCAGTATCCGTTAAAATAGCGGCGAATTCGTCTCCCCTGTACCGCACCCCTATGTCGTTTTCGTTCAATTCTGATTGTAGAAATATTGCCATGAGGGTAAGCACCTGGTCGCCCGCTTCGTGGCCGAACTGATCATTTATGTCCTTGAAATTATCCGGCTTGATCATCACCAGTGCCGCGCTGCTGCCCAGGTCGGGTAACAGGTTCAGAAAATCTTCTTCCAGGTAGACACGGTTGTACAAACCGGTCATACTGTCCCGTAACAACTGCTTGTGAAGGTTTCGAAGCCACCCCGTTTTATCGTAGAGATGCTTCTTCACGTTCCATATTCTTTCAGAGACTATTCCAAGCAAACGGTATAACATCTGCGCCGAAATATACGCCTGGCTCTTGAATACATCGTCTTCGTGCTGGTGTGAAGGAAAACGCAACAGCATTGAATCTTCTTCGGCGAAGGCCCCCGCGTTACGGGTTGTTCTTCCAAGAAAATCCAGCTCTCCGAAGGATTCGCCGGGTACGATCTGGGCAATATTTACATCGCTTTCATTTTCCATGCTCATAATGCCCACCCTGCCGGTGCTCACCACGTACAGTTCCCTGGCGGTTGAGCCCAGGCTGAATATTGCCTGCCCTTTTTTGAAATTAACCATTTCGCTCTGGCGGGCTATAATATCCAGCTCGTATTCTCTCAACCTGGAAAATATGTCCATGTTGCGCAGAAGTTCAACCTTCCTGTCGTGCAATGACTCGTCTCGCATTGTTCTTCCTGTTTACGCACCCGTGTTGATCAGGGTAATCTGTTGATTGAGTGTCCACAGGTCATATATATACCCGATACCAAATATCCCGCCTGTAACAAGATACAAAAGGCCGGTTAAAATCTTTCCCATGTAAAACCGGTGAACGCCGAATAAGCCCAGAAATGTCAGCAGTATCCAGGTCACGTTATAATCCACCGGCCCTTGAACAAAACGGGCATCGGCCTGCCTGTCCATAGACGGTATCAAGAAGAGATCTATCAGCCACCCTATACCCAGCAGCCCCAGGGTGAAAAACCATATCGTGCCGCTTACCGGTTTGCCAAAGTAAAAACGGTGGGCACCCAGAAAACCGAAAATCCAGAGTACGTATCCTATTGCCGTGCTGTGAGTGTTTTGCATATGTTTCTCCTTATGTTGTATCTTTATTCATCATCCCCAACGAAATCCCCGGCGCACTGCGCCGCCCCCTTTACTAAAGGGGGCTCCTCACGAAGCAGACTCTCGCCTGAGCCCCCCTTCAGTGAAGGGGGGTTGGGGGGATTCCGTTAAGCTTCATGCTACACCACCCAGTTCCATTGTGCAATCATCCCCAACGAAATCCCCGGCGCGCTGCGCCGCCCCCTTTACTAAAGGGGGCTCCCC
>JAGYNX010000125.1 GCA_018399855.1 Spirochaetota bacterium | reverse complement strand
TTTCGGCTCGCCGGTTTGTAATATTCTACCACCAAATGCAATTATTTCATTTTTTTGATTCCATATAGGAAAAATTATCCTGTTCCTGAACCTGTCGTAATACCTGGAGCCTGATTTTTCACTTTTCCCCAGTACACCTGCCTTCTCAGCTATTTCTTCTGGTATATTATGTTTTTTCAGGTTGCCCGCAAGGTACTGCCACGAATCCGGTGCATATCCTAACCTGAAATCCTTAATGGCATCCCGGGATACTCCTCTTCCATCAAGATATTCAAGAGCGACCTTTCCTTCCGGTGAAAATAGATAATTATGATACAGCTTTGCGGCCCCCCTGTTTATGGCAATAAGCCTGTCATAGTCGGTATCCTTTTTAACATCTTCAGTTGTTTCAACCGATATTCCGACATAATCTCCAACAATTTTTACACTTTCCGGAAATGACACCTTTTCAATCGAGGTAATAAACGTAAACACATTGCCCGATTCGCCGCATCCAAAACAGCGATATATCTGCTTATCGGGGGAAACGGTAAAAGATGGAGTTTTCTCTTTATGAAAAGGGCACAGGCCAACGTAATTTTTACCTCTTTTTTTCAGAGATGGGATATAACGCTGTACGATATCCTCTATTCGTGCCCGGTCCCTGATAAGATCGATAGTTTCCTGAGGTATTCTCACTTACTACCTCTTGTGATTTCAATATTAACTATATAAATGATACGAGTACCCAGGATCTCTCAGAATTTTGTATAGATTTTAAAGCTTCTTTTGAAGTATCGATTTAACCTGCGCGCCGTCCGCTTTGCCCTTGAGATCGTTCATCAATTGTCCCATGATCTTCCCAAAGTCTTTCTGAGATACCTCACCTATTGATGAAATTATATCATCAATTGCTGATTCAATTTCGGTTTCACTCATCTGTGCGGGGAGGTACCGCTGGACAATGGAAAGTTCTGTACGTTCTTTTTCAGCAAGATCATTTCTGTCTGCTTTTTCATACTCGGTTATGGATTCTTTCCGTCTTTTTGCTGCCCTGTTTACAATTTCCAGCACCTGGTCTTCACTAAGATCTTCTGATCCCCTGGCTTTTTCGTAGGCAATATCAGACTTAAGCATTCGAAGGGTACTTACAATAATTTCATCTTTATTCTTGATGGCGCTTTTAAGATCTGATTCGATATTCTGAAGTATGCTCATGGCAATCCCCTTGATATCTGATAAGAAATGATTTCCAATGACGTAAAACTTAACTATTTATGCCGGGAAGGATACATCATGCCAATCAAAAGCTACCTCTTCTATTATGTCAACAAATCTTTATAATATATAATATCATCATGCATGAATTGTACCATGTACCTTAAGTTACAATAAGAATAAACAGACGTCAATAGTTTATACATTTTTTTTGACTATAAACTACAGTATCCCCTGAGGAGAATTCGTTCTATCATGTTGTTTTAAAATATGAAACCGCCCGCTTCGCTCGATAGACACAGATTAACACAGATAATTAATTAATATTGCTCACCTCGCAAATCTTTCAAACTATATAACTTAATATTATTTATCAATACACAATTGGTATCACGCTGAGGCGCTGTGATGCAGTGGAACGGCACGAAAATCTCCGCGTTCCCCGCGTCTCCGCGTGATATCTTTATTAATAGTTATTCATCCCCTGGAACCCTGGCAGAGTGCTTTTCCCAAATGATATTTGAATCTACATCAAATTATGAATGATATAATAAAATTATTGTTGCCTTAATGATTTGATTTTTTAATGGTGAGAACCGAAAAATACGTTAAAATGGTAACCATCACCATTCACATGAAAGGAAATATAATGAAAAAAATTGTTCTTCTCTCTTCCGTACTTACTATCACACTTATTGCTGCATTAATTACATTCAATCATGATGCGGTACTCAAATATGTGAACCCTGAAACCACGCTGGAAGCATCAACTGTGGCAAAAGTCGAAAAATCAGATAGTAACTATTCATATCCCGAATTCTACAGGGGTATTTACCTTAACAGTTACTCAGGAAGAAATATTGAAAAGTTATCCAGTTTTATCAGTGAAGCAAAAAAAGCAAATTTCAACACGCTGGTTATAGATGTGCATAATACCAGGAACAATTCCTGTGTAATTCCAAAGGAAAATGTTGATTACATTTTATCAAAAGGCTTCCATCCTGTAGCCCGTGTAGTAGTTTTTACAGACGGATTGAGAAAATATCCAGTTCCCCAGGCATATAAAGACGGCAAAATTGAAATTGCCCTAAAAGCTGCCGCCATTGGATTCAAGGAAATACAGTTTGATTACATCAGGTTTAACGATCATGGTCATTTAAAACATATAGGCCTGAATGAAAGGTATGAGTTGGTAGAAGGATTCCTGAGGGAGGCCAGCAAAGCCTTAAAGAAATATAATATCAAGACAGCTGCTGATGTGTTTGGCCGGATACCCCTGAACAAACGAGACTTGATAGGTCAAAGAATGGAAGGACTGGATAAAGTTGTTGATATAATATGCCCCATGGCATACCCCTCACATTACACCTGGAGCAAAAAGCTGATGTCAGACCCCTATCACACGGTCTACATCACATCAAAGAATGCCAGGGAACGCACAAAGCACGCGGATATCGTCACCTACATCCAGGCCTTTAATATTAAAGTTTCAATTTCAGGTATGTCATTCAGTAAGTACATGACTGAACAAATCAAGGCGTGTCATGATGCTAAAATTAAAGGATTTATATTCTGGAACGCGTCACAGAGTTATGACCTGCCATTTGCCGCTACACGCCAGTTTTATAACGATTACGCCAAGAAAATATCTCAAAAAGAAACTGACACGGGTAAAGATGAAAATGCTATTTAAAATAACGGAATCCCTTTTAATTCTCCGTTGATACTGTAAATACAGCCTTTCTTTCTTTAATATCATATACCATGGTTACTTCTACCATGGTACCCGGGTCAATCTCGAAATATACGTAATTAGGACGGGGCTGATGAATATTGTTAACTTTTACATAACGCTCTTTCTTTGTATCCAGCACCCACTTCTCAAGTATAAGCAGATGCCTGTTATGAGTGAGCTTCGCCTCGAAATATTTCTTCTGTGACTCAAGGCCGATAGTTGTTCTGCCAATGTCAACCTTATCTATAAATACCCGGTAATATGACCGCTGATCCTCATCAGGGCCGGGTATGGATTCATCAAAGGTAATCAATTGAAAATTATATTCACGCACCCTTTCAGGTTCAACAGGCTCAAAGGGCTCTCCGGGTTCAAGCCGGGGTTTTTTTTCTGGAACTGTCTTGCATCCCTGAACTGACAGCAATGCAACACATAACACAAGCAATAGTATGCTACCTTTTTTCATCTTGCCTCGCTGATTTGTATCAAATACGGATTATCGTAATTCTCGATTATGGATTCTACAATAATATAACCGCTTTTGTCTACCATTTCGGAAAAAACATGTTCGGTTTTCCCGCTTACTTCTACAGTTTTAATGATATACCCCAGCGGATCTGTAACGGAAACGGTAAATGACCCCCCTTCTATTCCGCTTATCCTGAACTCTTTTCTTGATCGTACAGGATATTTTAACAGGTAATAATCCCTGTCACTACGGTAGGACAAAAACCCGGAAAAAGTGTCCCCCTGAACAGTAACCGCTGAATCTTTATCATCGTTTGGTTCACGATCCTGAAGGTTTGCAATATTCACACGAAATACTGCCAGGCTGTACGGAAGATCGTTACTATACTGGCCGCGCTTTCCGATTACCTTTACATAGATATCACCCTCACACCATGCGTTGGGATAAATTTCTTTTTCTCCTGATGATCCATTATCAACTTCGAACAATTCTTTTCCTCTCTCATCTTCCACAGTAAATGACACATCCATTGCATCGGGAGGGGCAACAGATATCCTGAAATAGTCTGCCATTGTTCCAGATTTATAGATGTAATAATCGATGTCACCATCGGGAAAAATTGTTCCAGAGATTGACTGACGCATCATCAGGGTTGCATTGGCCCTTTTATTATTAGGTTCCATTTCAAGACCCGCGTCATATTCCCTTGTATTGACTGAAAGCATGTAGGGAACCTCGTTGTTTGACTGGTAATCAGCGGAGGCCACCATAATGTAATAGGTGCCGGGCTCCTGCAGGCCCGCGCCACGTATCATCTCACCTTCATTATTCGGTGACGAGTCTGCCATTCCCAGTTCATTGCCCTGCCCATCAAAAAGCGCAAGTACGGAGTTTATACCCGGCACACCGGTTACCTCAACATCGCACAGGAGGGGGAGAGACACAGTAGAGTCAATACTGAAGGTAAACCAGTCTTCCTCTCTTGACTGGTGTTGGGTATCTTCATTCAGCTTGTTAAACGAGGGGGAATAAAATCCTTCCATACCAATTCCCGCAGAAACAGGGTTCGCTGCTAACCTGGAATCGTTTGGTTCGCATTCATAATCCACCAGGTGCTCTGCTATGACAAGAAGCCTGTAAGGTATTTCCTTTTCTGCCCTGGGTACATCCCTGTTACCATGACATATTTCAAGATACAAAATACCCGGCCCCGCACATATCCCCCGCATTCTTTCAGGCGATGATTTTCTTAAATCATCAATGTATTTTATCATAACCGGACCGTTAATAGTGTCCTTCCAGACACGTATAGCATGATTCACGCCCCTGACTGGTGATAACTGAATATCAAGATAAACGTTTTCATGAAGCGTAAGAACATAAAAATCCCTGTCTTCCACTTCCTGAATATACCCTTCTATTGGATTCCCAGCTGATATTTCATTTGCCGTAGAGAAAGTGTTATTAGGTTCAGTTTCGACCGGTACGTCTTTTTTGCAGGCACAGAAAATCATTAGCCATGTCGTTATAACGCAGGTAAATATATAAGCAAAATACTTTCTTTTCATACCACCAACAACGTATATTTTTTATTAGATAACAACAAACACCAGATATACTACCTGTCCGGCCATCTTTGAGTCAAGTTACATTTTACCATTTGGGATGTTTCAATTGTTTTTTTATTGACCATTGATTATGAAAGCAATTATAGTTTATTGTCATTTTCATTTCAATAATTGATCTTTGAGGTAAACCTGATGGCGCAAAATGAACAGGAATTAAAAAAAATTGACCAGATGAAAGAAAAGATAAAAATCTTCCTGGATGAAATCTACCTTGGTGAGCATACCTACAACCTGATATATACGAAACTCATAAACGCAGTAAAAGTCTTCATCGTCGCCTCCAGAAAATTCGTAAAAGACGATTGTCCAACCAAGGCTTCATCCATAGCTTATACCACCATCATTTCTCTTATTCCCACTCTCACTGTAGCACTTACCTTTTTTTCAGTCTTTTACGGGGTGGGTGACAAAAAAGATGAACTCTTCCGCCGTATCACCCTCTTTATGATAGAACATAACATTAAACTTAATATTGATCCCTTTATTCAAACCATCACAAGTCTCATAGAAAATGCCGGAAAGATTGGGGGAGTAGGCGCCGTAGTTCTTATATTCTCCGCAACCGCGGTGTTGCGAACACTGGAAAAGTCATTAAACGATATATGGAAAGTAAAAAAAAGCCGGTCTATTTTCATGAAGATTATCTTTTACTGGGCAGCGTTGACCCTTGGCCCCCTGATGCTGATTGCCGGCACAACCGTTGCAACAAAGATATCGACCGCGTTCTCTGCCCCACAGTATTTCGCCATGTCACACAGCAACAACAATCACTGGGTGGTAGGAAACAAGGCCTCCATCATGTACAACGACAAGAATGATCTTGAATTCACCATGCTTAAACCGGAAATTGTCAATTTCGACAACCAGAGGGTATTCTCATATGATCCCGATGAGAAAGTTTTCAAATCACAGGAATATCGAATCGAACAATTTGAATATAAAAGATCAACTTTTCGTGATATCCAGTTTATTGGTAATCATGGATGGATCGTTGGGAAAAGTGGAATAATACTATTCACACTGGATAAAGGCAAAACATGGATGCTTGAAAAATGGGGAACCTTCAATTTCAACGATATCCATATGGTAAACAAAAACAGGGGCTTCATAGCCGCGGATAACGGGTATG
>JAGYNX010000124.1 GCA_018399855.1 Spirochaetota bacterium | reverse complement strand
TCAAACCGTATACTGTTGTTTCTTTAGTTGTATCATAGGATCTCCAGATAAAGGGAAACATTAAAATATCTTTAATAATCCATACCAGTAATACTATCCAGAAAATCTTCCAGTCAAAACCGATATAATGTTGTACCATCAACATAACACACACAAGAATTACAGTTCCCGGTAATTGGAAAAGTATATAACGAATGTACACTTGTAATGGTATATTACTTAGAAATATAATGACACCCCCTGGTAGTTATTATTATTCTGTAATATGAAATTTATTGCTTATATTCATTTTCCGTAAATAATTTTTTTGTTAAAAAGTTTCATATTACACTTTAATTCGCTGAACAGCAGCAAAAGAAACAACACTCACGCATGCCCCCGCGATGAAGGGAATCCTATAATCCACCATCCACAAAAGACCCCCGAAAGCGGGGATCACTACCGCGGCAATGTGGTTGATGGTGAAGCCAACCGCCATACTGGGAGCGATATCTGCAGGATCAGCAATCTTCTGAAAAAAAGTACGTATAGCTATTGCGAAATTGAAAAAGACATGGTCTAACACGTATAGTATACCTACAACGATGGCAGAATCAGTAAATGCATATGCAATAAATATAAACACCAGGCTGAAGTATTCAAGGCTCAGCACCTTTCTTTCACCAAACCGGATTATGGCTTTCCCAATCATTGGCGCCAGGAAATAATTTACAACGTTATTTACAACAAAAAGAATGGTGACCATCTGTATTGAATACTTGAATACCTTCACCATGAGGAAAACAGCAAAGGCCACGAATATCTGCCGCCGTGCTCCCGCAAGGAATGTGAGTAAATAGAAAAGCCAGTACTTCTTACGGATTATCATCTTTTTATGCTGTGGAACGATATCAACGCTTGTAGGATCTTCCCGTAATGCCCAGATACCGGCGCCGCCAACCATGATACCAATCAGTATGTACATCTGTGTATAGGTCATGAAATTGCTGATCAAAAGTATTGTCACCCCTATCCCGACATTAGCAGCAGATGAAAGGCTCTTTAATTTGCCAAACACCCACGGAGCAGTGGCTTTATCAAAATATTGAAGTGTCAGCGACTGGTTGGTGGTTTCAAAGTAATGAAAACCGAAACTCATTACAAGTGTTGTCACGATGAGGCCGGCAAAATTTGGGAAAAACCCGGTACAGGTAACCCCTGCAGCCAGGATGAGCAATGATACAGCTGAAAGCCTGTGCTCCTTGATTATAAGCATTACGTATATAGCAAGCAGCGTAAGAAAACCGGGTATTTCACGTACCCCCTGGATAATACCGATGTGAAATCCTTCCAGGTGGGCCTGTTCAACGGCAAAGTTGTTGAACAGGGTACGCCATCCCTGCAAACCTATAACAGAAGCGATGGTGAGTACCATGAGGTACCGGAACATGGGATTACGAAGCGTTTTTTCCATATAACATTATTCAGTTACAGCAAGATTCATCAGGTCCTGGGCGGAGGATGCGATCTCTTTTGAAGTTCCAGACAACTGTTGTGATCCGCTTGCGATTTGTTGTGTTGTATCGTTTATTGTTGAAATACTCTTCACTACTTCATCAAGGGCGTTTTTCTGTTCCCTGGTGGCGTTAAGAATATTATTAGACTCAAGAACTACGTTTTCCAGTGCTTTACGTACATCTACATTAAGTGCAAGATCTTCCCTGGAATACTCAACTACGCTGTCAATCTTTGAACTGAGTGACTCGATGTAGGTAACCATCTGGTTAAGCGATTCTATGAATATCTCCAACTGTCCGTATGCCCGGGATATTTCCTGGTTGCTTGAATTGAACATGTCATTAATTGATTTCACGTTTACAGAGGTATTTTCAGCAAGTTTCCCGATCTCGTCGGCAACAACCGCAAATCCCCGACCAAATTCTCCTGCCCTGGCAGCCTCAATTGCGGCATTCAGTGAAAGCAGGTTTATCTGATCAGAAATATCTTCAATAATATTAACGGTTTCCTGGACATTTTTGAATTTATTAGTGGCGGTTGACATTACATCAAGTGTATTCTTTATTTCTGTTTTTGACCTGTTAACGAACTGGTTCAGGTCATCCCTGATTACCATTGCCTCTTCAATAGTTTTTCCTGATTTGGATACAATATCATGTAATTTCTGCATTTCCCGATTAACATTTTCTATGAGATCAACCTGTGTACCCGCCATGGTATGCATACTGTCACCACTGGCCGTTACTTCTTCTGCGGTGGATGTTATTTCCTCGATGGAGGCTGCCTGTGTCTGTGTATTCTCAGAAAATGATTCGGTTGTTCTGGCCATTTCATCAGTAGTAGCGGCCAGCTTTGATGCCACCTCGCTGGTTCGATTCAATATGCTTTTAATATTGTCACTCTGATTTCGCACATCTTCCAGAGTATCTTCAATAAGCTTCTGAGAATTTTTACTGATATTAATAAATAGATAACAGCTAACTCCAAGTACCACTATGGAGATCATTCCATCCAGAAGATAATCTACGGATTGATTAAAATCCATAACGCCCTGTGCCTTTACGTAGAAACTGAAAATGGTAAGCAAAACCGCGTTCCCGACAGTGTAGAGGATAACAGAGATCCTGTTAGTTATAATGGTACCTACAACGATAAGGGGAAATATGTATACTATTGTATTTATAGCGGTGATAATATCATTACCTACCGATTTCTTAAAAAGCACAAGCCATATACTCGCAAACATGGGAATAAGCATAAAATGCGCTGCAATTGATGCTTTACCTGTTTTTGTTAAAAAAATCGCGAATACAAGTATTACCTGTGTTATCATTATTGCGACAACAGAGATATTGCCGAATCCTTTATTCTGCAATATGGCCACGGAGTATATAATACCAAACAACCCGATTGCCAACACAAAGGATAATAACACAACTACACTTGCCTTTTGCTTTTCAAGGTATGAGCGGTTTTCATATCTTGACAGAAAAAAACTTTTAAATCCCATACACGTATCTCCCTCATGTTTTGTTATTAGTATATATATACTTATTAAAATGTAAACACAAAATTATACAACATACTTTACTAATTACGTAAAACGTGTTAGTTTTACATAAGTGAATATTGAAAAACTGGACATCATCCAGGTGAGTCAAACATACGGGTTCAATGACTGGCGGAGGGAATTGATACAGAAACTTGAACAGGAACTTGCCTATATCCGTCAACAGGTTGATGAACTGGTGGTACTCATCTTCGGCAGCTTTATTACTGACGTACCTTTTCCACATGATGTTGACCTCTTCATTTCCTTTAAGCCGTCAAAGGACTATGTAGCAGATATCCTGAGATATGGACTTGACAGGCTGCATCCTGATGTCATTGATATACAATACAGGAAGCTTGAATATGACCTGTTCAGTGCAGAAGAACTGGTGGTGTACTTTAATAACAATCCGCTTAATTTCAGGGAAGGTATTTGCCTTGATCGTGTGATTGAGCTGGTAGACGTGTACTGAAGTAATTTTTACGAGGTTTCCTCGTTTCACCTGAAAAATATGATACATTTATTTGCTTCTAATCATAGAAGAATCAAATAATCATGTCCATCATTTTCCCGAAAACTATTGACACAACCCCCTGCTCTTTTTACCTTTACATATCAAACGATAAAAGGCTGACATCATTATGAAGAAAAAACCCTATATAGACTGCGAATTTGTGGGAGTACATCCATTCACCCGTTCACTTGAAAAGGTACACATTAGCTATGAAACCATCCAGCTTGCTGATATTGAAGATCTGTACAAAAAAGCAGGAGACCTTTTTAACCGTGATGATGATTCCCTGGTAACCGGAAAATGTATAAAAGACAATAAGGAAGTTTTTTTTGCCGACCTGGGTATAAATATAACCCCCAGTTTCAATTCTCATGTCGTATTCATTTTTGACCATCTACCCGGTACTGATGAACTGCTTACATGTATCTACGACATGGAGAACATAGTTATGCAGCGCCTTGATTCATTTGATCCGGGCATCCTCTCATCGGCCAATAAAACCTGCCAGTAGATGTTAAAAATGTGATTTTCACGCATCTTTTTCGCCGATAACAAGAATAAGAAACTGTATGGGGGTTAACATCATATGGCAGACGACATAAACCTGGAAAAGATTGACAGCCTTTATTCCATAGCATCGGCCAGGCGTGAAAACGGTGAGCGCAAGGGACATGAACGCGAACACCCTGATGATAAGGATAAAACAACTGATGATACCGGTCATGAAGCCGTTGGAACCCATTACGATGAGCTGGACAGGGAAGTTGCCTATGCAAATTCAATGCTGGAACAGGAAGAGTCACCTTATCGCTTTGACCTTCATAAGGAAGATGATACAGTATATATTGACATAGTCGTTCTTGATGATAACGGAAATATTATAGAAACCCTGCGTAAAAACGTCACGCACAGGGAATTCTCGCAATACAGGGTTGCCATATTGGAAGGTGGAGGCCTCTTGCTGGATAACCTGGGTTAATCAGTTATCCATAAAACATTTATATTGTCCGCAACACTTGTCCGGTTTTTACAACCTCTTTACTGCTATACACCAGTTTACCATCTTTGATTACCAGCGAAGGATCCCTATAGCATGAAACATCTTTAAGTGGATTAGTATTAAGCAGTACAATGTCGGCATACTTTCCCTTTTCTATGGACCCCAGCCTGTCTTCCATCTTCAATATCTTCGCATTATTGATGGTGGCTGTTTGCAGCACCGCGAGGGAACTGAAACCCATCCTGGAAAATAATTCAAGTTCCCGGTACAAGCCTCCAAAATAGGCAAAGGGCATACCCGCGTCAATACCGCAACCGATCAGCACACCGGCCTGTCTCATTTTATCAACATTGGCCCTGCCTTTACGCATCATGTTAAAGTATATATCAGGATTCACCAGGTATATGTGATTCTCAACCAGTTTGTCTTTACCCACTTCCCTGTACTTTTTCAGGTAATTCATGTTCTTTCGGTGAAGTTCACCGTCAAAGTGCTGTACTGCTTCTTTTGAAAAGTAATCTCTACGTATCCTCAATTCTTCTTCAACAAAATCATCCATAAACTCGGGGGGAATAGTCTCATAGGCTTCTTCCATCAACATTGAGGCAGCGATGGTCATTGTGGGGACAATGGCAACATTTTTGTCTACCATCACCTGTACCTCTTCGTCTGTTAAAAGCTCGTCGGTAACTACATGTTCCAGTGAATTTATTGAATAACGGGTTGCATGGTCAAAGCCGTACTTGTAGTGACAATGACATGATACGGGGAGTTCTTTCTTTTCAGCAAAGTCCATTATCTTCGCGTAGTGTTCATCGGTATAGGCAGGTATCTCGCCTTTTTTGCAGAATACGGATTTATTGTCAACAGTCAGCTTGACAAGAGATGCATTTTCGGCATTCTCTTCAAGTGAATTGTTCAATTCCTTCATGTTTTTGAAATTTGCGGCAATATCCCCGGTAAAAAGAGATAGCGGTCCCGCCAGCAGGCTGACATCAGTAGGATCAATATCAGGATGACCACCATTAATATTAATTATAGAATTGCAATATACGATTCGCGGACCATTTACTGCTCCTGACTCCACGTTCTTAATAAGTCCGCGAAGTGATATGGGAAGTGCTCCCACATCACGAATAGTGGTTACCCCATGTTCAATACATTGATTAAGATTCTTCTTTTGCTGGTCTATATGTTTAAATAGATCTCCCGCGTCTACAGAGAAAACCGGGGACATTGTACTATGGCAATGTGCGTCAATGAGACCCGGTATAACATATTTTCCTTCGCAGTTAACTGTCAATACCGAATCAGATACAAAGGGTTCTTCACGCACTTCGCTGATTACACCATCACGAATCAAGATCGAACCATTCTCAATAATTGATCCATCAACTACATTCACAATTTTAGCATTATTAAGAATCAGATCACGCTGGTATTTAAGATCTGGTATATTTTTATACCCTGTAGTACTGCATCCCGTTGATACTGGAAGTGCAGCTGACGCGGCAACAACCATCGAGGCTTTCAAAAAATTCCGTCTTGTTATTCCATTAGTATTGTCATTCATAATATATGACCTTTACTGGATTTGCA
>JAGYNX010000123.1 GCA_018399855.1 Spirochaetota bacterium | reverse complement strand
TACGGCCACCTCGTTGCCGGAGTTGTAGAGAAGATCAATAAAAATTGTCCGCGTTGCCTGTATTTCCGTGGCGGCATCCGGGGCGGAGGGGAAAATATCTTCCCATTTGCATTTATTCCAGAATCCATTGAAAAGCATCTTGAAATATTCCGGAACTGATCCGGGTATATATACACTGGCTATTCCCCTGTCATTTCCCAGCAACCCCGATTCACGCATAATGACAACCATCTGCTTTACATATATCAGTAACAATTCATCATCAACAGGCCTGGCAAAATCTTCCTCAAGCAAATCACTGGCACATTCCCGATAAAAGTCATCGTGAAACCGGTTATTATTGTCCAGCTTATGGTTATCAGCCCTGACGCGTTCTATTATGAACTGGGCCAGTTGCATGACAAATGTTTGTTTCATTTTCTTTTCATATTGCTGTAATGATGACGGCTCACGTACCAGTCTCACATCGAATTGCGCAGAAGACCTGGCCGCAGGTGGCTCTACCGTCCATACCTGCTGGTAACATTCCTTGATAACCCGATTGAAAATGATATGCCTGTCATTAGGAGAATAACCGTTGAATGTGTGCTCTATTTCTTTTTTAAGCATATCGATTGATATTTCCCGATCTACAGCATTTTTTGCGATGAAATTAATTTCCAAAGCCACCCGATGCGCGTTCACATCAGAATTGTAATTCATATAGCTGATGTTTCTCCCCCACGTTTTTCAAAAAGAAGGAAACGGTCAGAAATCCCGGTACGAACCTAATGGAAGCAATGAAATTAATTGATTAACATATATATAAAAATTAATTTAAAGTCAATTATATTTTTTTCAAAAAAAGTTCCCATGAAAAAAAATACAGTTTTTTTATTAATTCTTTACCAAACTTCATGTACCTGTGTATGCAAACTGAAATAAAAATTGTTTTTTGGGATATTTTTGTTCTCAATAATGAAATTAACTTGATTAATTAACCATCATCGCGTGAATTATTGACAGGTTTCTTTAATTGTCGCAATGTGTTATAATTTCACATGCGATTCCTGTTGGTCTTTTACAGGTAATAAAATATAGAATTTGTTCAAGGGACGTGGGATATACATAATGCTTGGTTCTTTACTATTGGATGATCTGCGGGAGAAACGGCAGATCTTTAAAAACGCGAGGGAAATTGTAAGGGTACTGGCCGACCAGTTTGGTGAACGAACACTCCGCCTGTACGACAATCTCCAGGGGGTACGCTCTTTTATTAGGCAAACAATGGAAGAGTATAGTGATACTGTGTGGGAGCAATCCTATGACGTTGACGGGTACGAAGTTGCAAACATAGTATCTGAAATACGGGGCTTTGAACAACCTGATAAAATTATACTTATCGGCGCCCATTACGATACCATAGAAGATACGCCGGGGGCTGATGACAACGCTACCGCGGTAGCAGGCCTGTTAGAGCTTCACCGCCTGCTTGCAAAGTTCAGCTTTAAGAAAACGATTCGTTTCGTCGCCTTTACACTTGAAGAACCCCCCTACTTCTCCGGCCCGCAGATGGGAAGCATGGTGCACGCCAAATCATGCAGAGAAAATGAAACCGACATAGACCTGATGATATGCCTGGAGATGATCGGTTTCGGAGGCAAACGACACAACCAGGATTTCCCCGTAGGAAAAATGAAAAGCGAATACCCCATGTATGGTAATTTTCTTACAGTGGTTGCTCTGCCTTCATACGCTCCCCACGTCTATGCATGGAAACGCATATACAATAAAAACTCAAAAAGAAAAATTTATGATATAATAGGACCCGCGTCAATACCCGGGATTAACCTTTCAGACCATTATTCATTCAACAGGCATGATTACCCGGCCATAATGCTTACAGATACAGCTTTTTACAGAAACAAGAATTATCATACTGAAAATGACACCTTTGATACCATCAACTTTAAGTTTTTAAGTGAAAATATTTTCAACATGTTTATAACCATAAAAGAACTGGCAAATTCTACGGGGGAGGCAAGTGAGTGGTAAAATTGAAATTCCGCTAAAAGACGCTCACAGGTTGATAAACCCCGGACCGGTTGTCCTGATCACGGCACAATACGGGGAAAAAGCCACAATATCGACGGTGGCATGGCATATGCCGGTAAGCAGCTGGCCAAAGCTTGTTGCCATATCTCTTGCCTTCAAACGGTTTACCCTTGAATTAATAGAACAATCACAAAGCTTCACCATCAATGTTCCGGTATACTCACAGTTAAAACAGGTCACTTTCTGCGGTACCTATTCAGGCAGAAATGTTGATAAGCTCACAGAAGCAGGGTACACGTCCAAACCCTGCTCCTCCATCGATTCGTTTTTTCTTGACGAATGCGTTGCCCATATGGAATGCTCTGTTCATTCAATTACCGATACAGGTGACCACAAAATTGTTGTGGGTGAAGTAAAGAGTGCCTTTGCAGATGAACACCTCTTCAACGAACAGGGGGTAATTGACATCAACCGGGTACATCTTATCCATCACCTCGGTGGCACACATTTCGGTATATTACGTACATAAGATGAACGGGAGCAGTAAATGGTTATCCTTTTTTCAGATGTTTCAGGGGATCTTCGGGTTTTCCCGCGTGATTTATCTGGAAATGAAGTTTTGACTCCCTCCTATCCATTCTACCCAGAACCTTACCAACAGGCAGATGCTGTCCTTTCCGAACGAAGACATCGTCAAGGTTTGAATACACGGTAAGATACCTGTTACGATGTCGAACCACTACGTAATTACCGAAACCTCTCATGTTGCCTGTTTTTTCCACTACACCCGGCGCGCTCGATCGTACCGTTGATCCTGACCTGCTTTGAATGTACACACCAATTGACTTAACGCCGTTCCCCCCATCTTTCATACACTTTACCACGGGTGATACCGGCCAGTTAAAGAGGGGAGCCCCCGAGGTGGTGTTAGCGGCCTTCTTCGCGCTCTTCGTGGCAATTGCGGGAACCGTTAACACTGTACCCACGTTAAGCCTGTTCTTATTTGAAATGCTGTTTGTTTTACAAAGACTATCCACCGAAATTCCAAACTTTCTGGATATACCATACAGGGTATCCCCTTTTCGAACCCTGTATTTTGTATTATTTTTACCGGTTGAGGGTATTGCGGAGGGTTTCCGTTGTGAAACACTTGAACTTCTTTTATTTAACCGGCTACGCCGGGTATCATCATGATAGGCGGCAGCACGTATGTTATTATCCTGTGGCCGGGACTGGTACCTGTCATGATTGTCCCTTCGGAGATTTTTTCGTTCATCGGTATCTTCAAAGAAAGAGCGGTCATCATCTTTCCATGAAAAGTGCTGCTGATTTCCGGCATTGTTATGCGCTTTTTTCTGCCCATACCTCTGTGCATGGTCCCTTCTTACCATGTTCTGTGGGGGCACGCAGGACGTGCACAGCCAGAGCAGCAATATACTACCCGTAGACAACAGGTGTATCATCCGTGATGTGTACATGGAACATCTCCTTATGTTCCCGGCACTCTATTGAAGGGGCATTTACCGGTTATGAATGACAGATATCCCCTTATCTATTTTATCGGTGGTAGAGGGGTGATAGTTTAGAATTTTATTCGTGGTAATGCCCGGCAGAGGTAACTGTTAATTTTCCATGGCGTACATTCTTTATAGCCAGCAGGTTATCCGCTATACGTTTCACTTCTGAGGCACTTCCTTTCAGCAACAAAACCTCAAGGCAGTTATGTTCATCCATATGCACGTGTACTGTTGATATAATCTTTCCGAAATGTTCATGCTGCACATCATTCAGCTTGTCAGATATTTCATGTACATCGTGACTGTATACAAGGGTAAGGGTACCGATCACCCCTGCCTCCGGATCAGAGGTTTCTTCCTTGACCAGCATATCCCTTATGAGATCCCGTATGGCCTCAGAACGGTTCACGTATCCTTTTTCACTGATTATAGAATCAAAACGATCGAGAAGCTTTTCATCAATCGAAACGCCGAACCTTATTATATTCTGCATTAATTACTCCAATATTGTATATTATATTTTTACATATATACATATTTTAATTGATTGACATACCCAACTGTGGCGTATACGATACACCGAGTCAGATGGACACGCAATCATTTTTCTTCTGTGTCCGGGCTTTACACAAACATCAGCCTGCACCAGTGTGCAGGTCAGTTATCTTTTAACCATATATTCTTTACAGGAAAAGAAATATGAAACAGACATTGCATGCTGAGAACCAGGGCCAGGATACTGCACAGCGAGGTTCGTCACCAACCAGAAAAAATTACAAGAAGAAGACCATGTTTGACCGTGTCTTCAGTATTATAATATTATACAGGGATTCAAAATTATTTCAATGGGTTCACCATCACCCTGGTTTGTCCATGGCTATCGTGGCAGCCTGGGGTATGCTGATTGTCATATTATTCATTATTTTTGTGATTACCCGAATGGTTCCTGCTTAACAGTATTCCTTCATTCCAGCGATAAGAGAAACCTGGGCGCGTAAATTCGCTATATACGCGTTCCTTTCCTGGTAGATAGTACCTTTCTCATCATACTCTACACGAATCATTTCATGTAATGCTTTTTCGGCATCACCATCAGCATTATCAAGGTATTCCTCCAGACATTTTCTGTGCCTGATAGTGGCTTCCACTGATGTATCAAAAAATACTTTCACATCATCACCTGTAAATATCCATCCATGCCCCATGGCTATTGTTTCCGGCTGCAGCTGCCGCATGCGTTCTATTGAATTCATGTAGTCTGAATACGAGGTAAGAAATTCCGCCTGCACGTCATGCGCATCCTTCCCCTCGGGTATTCCTATGGCTTCACCGGGAAACAGGATGTTCTCTTCGGGTATATAGTATGCCAGTGAGTCACGGGTATGACCGGGCACCTCGTATGTTACGCAGGTATAATCACCAATAGCAATTGTATCCCCTTCTGCCAGTTTCAAAGCAAGGTTCACAAAATCAATTGTTACATCTTCATCTCCTGTTTCTTCAGAAAACATGTCCCTCTGAATATCACTCAGGTTAGTCATATAATCAATGACTGATTGTTTTCTCAGCAGGTCTTCAATTCGTCCTGCTCCTCCCGGTTTAAGGTTTGGAATTTTTCTTTTCAGGTATGGCATTGCACCAATATGATCATAATGTGAATGTGTCATCAACAGGTAGTGCAGCCTCTGGGGATCTCCCAGTATTTTTTCCAGGTCACGAACATACACGGGTCCAAGCAGGTTTATCCCCGCATCAATCATGAGTGGATTCTCTCCATCTATCACGTATACGGGATAACTTACGGGCCCGGCCACATGAATGTGCGCACTGATGCTTCCTTCTGCGTATCTTTTCACCCCAAACCTCCATGCTACTATGCATTTTTTACTATATTTTCCATTATTCCATGTCAATAGAAATTTACCATGCCAGGTATTTTGTCCTTCACTACAACGATATTACATGGTTTTATCAAAAAATGTAGACAATACATATATCTTTCTATAGTATGTAATACGCAAAAGGAGTATTAAACATGATGTCCTCTATTTATTCAGGAAGAACTATTACACTAAATCTTGAGAAAACCCGAATCATATGAAATCTAAACAAACCGGTATCTTTCAGGCAATCATCGCCCTCTTTGCGGGATGCATTCTTCTGTGTTCTTCAGCTCCCCTTTACCCTGATCTTGGCCTGTCAGAAACAAACACCACATATCATTCCCGCTCCAAGCTCATCAATATCAGGAGTACAAACGGGAAACTGTACGCCTACATTGTTCTTCTCTTCAATGAAAACCCCCATTTCGTAAACCTCATCCAGGAAGACAGCATTCCACTTGAGCTGATGCAAAACGAAGGTTTTCATGTCAAGCAGTTCACCCACTATCTTAAAAGTATAAAAGATGGCTCGCTGAAGAGACTTGCAAAAGAAGTGCTTGAGTTGTATGAGCATCCGTCAAAGTTTAAGTCCAGGCAGATGGAGGCCCTTCAGAAAAAACTTGAAAAAAGAAACGTGGTGTTACGTTTTTCCAGATCACAAGTGGGAAACACTAACCGGGTAGTGCTTGATTATTGCATTTTTGGGAAAAAGACCCCTGTTAATATTGCTCATCC
>JAGYNX010000122.1 GCA_018399855.1 Spirochaetota bacterium | reverse complement strand
GGCAAATACCAGCGCAGCCGCGAAACAGGCAACGGTAGCTTTAACCAGTGTTTTCCTCGTTTCTTCATTCATGGTGTTATTCCTCCTCCGGCATGATGGTTATGGTGGACGTCACATCCTCGCATTGTTCTTTCAACTTTTCGGGGGTCAGAGCCGTAAAGTACTCGGAGTGATATTCTCCCCCGATAAACAGGTCAAACTGGTTAAATGGTGCCCTGCTGGTGGTAGATCCGCTGTTTCCACCCGGCAGCACCGAGATGCAGTTTGCCAGGTTGCCGAAATCAACGATCATACGGTGATGTGCTCCCCTGGTGGCGTTAGTGGGATCGAAGGTGCCATTCTGCAGCAGCTCGTTTTTCGGGGCCCATACCGTGTCAAGCGCCCCGCTTATGGGGACGGGGCCGTAGTTGAATGCCTTGATCTCGGTCATGTGCACAAATTCCAGCTTATGCAGGCTGCCCCACTTCCACGCATTCATGTCACCGGTACCGAAGAAGTCTTCAAGCGAGGCAAGAGCCTTCTCAAGGGAGGACAGTATGATGTCATTTGCCGTCTCCCTTTTCTCCGGTGTATTCACGTCATCGAACCACTGGGAGCTGGGCTCCCTTCGTATCAGCTTTTCGAGCAGGGAGTCCATGGGCTGAAGCCTGTCAGAGAGTTTCATCTTTGCCCACTGATCACCGAATGTGCCGTGGTAGGTGTACTCCCGCCACGCCGTAAAAATGGAAGGTGCCGACTTGTCTTTATCCATGCGGAAATCCCATGAGGAAAGCAGCCGTTCCACCTCTTTCTGCCCATCCGTCTTGTTCTTCACCGTTGCCAGGGCACGCAGAAAATGCGGGGTGAGATCACGGGCCTTGATGCTGAGAATGTCGGTATGCAGCGCCTTCATGTCAGCAACCTTCAGGCCCTTTCCCGCCGCCAGCACCTCGTTGATACGCCGTGCCCGGTAAGAGGGCCGATAGCGGTACTGGGCGGCATACTTTTTAAAATACTCCGGGCCTGCGGCAACCTGGTTGGCTCCCACCACGAAGCCCCGGTCAGGATTTATGGTACGGGGCACCTCTTCGTATCCAACCACCTTCGTCCACTTTCCTTCCCCTTTTGAGCCGTTATAGGGGAAGATGCCGTTACCCAGGTGCCACCATGGCAGACCGCTGTTATCACGAACGGGAAAGCCGCCCATTGAGTACACGAATATGTTGCCCCTGTCGTCGGCGTAGGTGATGTGGTTTGGAGGGGCCTCGAAGTTTTTCATGGCCTCCCTGAACTCATCCATGTTACGAGCCATGCTCATGCCAAGCAGGCAGGGCCCCACGTCTTTCACTTTCGGGGAGGTGTGGGACAGCCAGCGTGCGGCGATGATCACGTTGTCCATGGAAGCTGGAAGGTGTTTGAATGCCTTCGGGGCATGCTCCCCCAGTTCTGAAAAGACGGGCCCATGCACCGTCCGTTTCACCGTGTACTCAACGGGATCCTGTCCTTTTACTTTTATCTTGAAGGTTATTGGTTCCTCGAATTGTTTCTTCTTTCCGTCCAGGATATAGTGGTTCTCATCTACCCTGTCATAATAATACCAGTCCAACTGGTCCCACTGGCACACCGTCATCCCCCATGTGATGTGGCTGTTATGACCATCTACGGGTATCCCGGCACCGCCGGCCACGTAGTAGCCGTAGAAGTTGTAGTCATCCTTCGTGTTCACCACGTGGGCCTCGTAGTAAATGTTGGGGAGCTGCCAGGGCTCATGGGAATCCGCGCATGCCAGCGGTTTGCCCGACGCGGTTTTGCTGCCGTGCACCGCCCAGCTGTTTGATCCTCCCATGTTATCATGTAACATCCTGTATCGTTCGACGGGATGTACCCGTATGTTTTCAAGCATTTTGCCGCATGCTCTGGCAATGCGCGGCATACGATCAGTCACGTCCTGCACCCCTGAAAGTTTCATTACCCTGTTGCCCTGCACCTTTATGTCGGGGTAATTGCCGTATCCCGGGTTGACGGGAACCTGGTAGGGACTCACCTTACCGCCGGCAGGGTTGCCGAAAAGGTTTACGAAGTGGCTATGTCCCCTGCGCGGGCCGAATTCCTCCATGAAGGCGTTGAGCACCACGAAGCGGTCAAGGTCCCAGTAGCCCCAGGGGCCGCCCTCAAGCATGAAGTAGGCGATGGACATACAGTCCTCGCCGGTCCAGGGTTTGAAATCGTAATCAAGCAGGTGAAACTCTACCGGCAGGTCGCCGGAATGGGTCTGTACATAGTGGTTGACGCCCCGAACATAATTCTCGAAGTAGCGCACCACCTTTCGGTATTTTTCCTCTTTTGACTGCTTCAGTTCTTTCCAGGTTTTCCGGGCATGGTACTCCAACAGCTTGGTCTTGCTCACCATGTCGGCACCAAGTGCCTGTTTGCCAAGCACCTCGGACAGCTGGCCCCGGGCAAAACGGCGGGCAAGGTCCATGAAGAAAAGCCTGTCCTGTGCATGCACATAGCCAAGGCCGAAGGCGATGTCCTCGTTATTGTCGGCATAAATGTGGGGTATCCCCCGGTCGTCACGGATGATGGTGACGCCGGTCTCCACGTCCTGTACCCGGTGATGCTCTGACCCCGGGTATTCATGGGGCACCTTCCATATGCCGCTTCCGGGAAACAGCAGCTTACCCAGCGGCGGCGCCCCCGGATCAAGGGGTACGGCAAAGACGGTTATAAGTATGACTGCGAGCATGATTGCGATGGCCAGTGACACAATGGATCTTTTTTTTGTTGTATCCATGTGACGGCTCCTGTTGAAAGTGGGAAGTTTTACTTACAAGATGCGATGTTATTGTATTACAACAAAATCTGCAAGAACTATTTCACTTCATGGCCTGCCCCGGGCCAACCATATGCGGCAAGTTGCACGTGGCGCAACAGGGGTTTGCCGCAAAGACAGGTGTTACTCCCTGCCGGGCATACTCTCCAGGTGAATGGTCTGCGTGGGGAAGGCGAATTCAAGGCCAAGGTTTTCAACCACCTTCATGATAGCCAGGTAGACCTCCTGCTTCGCCTGCAGTTCTTCTGTCCAGCTTGCAACGTTCACGAAGAAATACACCATGATGTTGAGGCTTGAGGCGGCGTAATCGACGAAGCTTACCTGCATACCTTCTTCTTCTGCGAAGCTGTTCTTTCGAATAATATCCCTTATGGCTTCAACCAGCTGCTCAACCTTTTCAGAGGGGCTGCCGTAGGTAATGCCGATGGTAGTATAAACACGCCTGCTGGGCCGCCTGCTGATGTTTTCAATGGAGGTGTTGGCCACCACCGAATTGGGAAGTGATATCTCGGTTTTCTTGAAAGTGCGTATGCGGGTTGTCCTGAGCCCTATGGACTCGATGATGCCCTCGTGGGTGTCGTTGATCCTTACCCAGTCACCCATTTTGAAGGGCTGATCCATGAAGATGGTGAATGAGCCGAACATGTTGGCGGCGGTGTCACGTGCGGCCAGGGCAAACGCCAATCCGCCAAGGCCAAGACCGGCAAGGGCGGACACCACGTTGATGCCCAGGTTCTGCAGGGCCACCAGTGAACCCAGGGTAACCACGAGTATCTTCAGTGTCTTTTCCACTATAGGCATAATCTGGTCATCGAAGTCGGTCTCTGTGCGACTGCTGATACCGGTGAGAAATACCATGAGCACATTGGTGAGCCGGTAAAATAAAATGATAAGTGAAATGCTCAATATTACCTGCAGCAGGGTTGTCAGGATGTCGGTAGTATTCTTACCGAAATCCAGCACACGGATACTCACGTACCAGACACCCAGCGCCGCCAGCGTTCCGGTTGGGCCGGTGAATGCCTCTATGATAAGATCGTCCCATTTTGTTTTACTTCTGCTGCTTGCGATCCTGTGGGCCGCTTTCATGATAAGGCTTACAAATTTTCGTATGATGAAACCAGCCAGGATAGCTCCACCAAGACCTATCCACTGCCAGGCACTGAGTACGAAATATGGTTCCTTGCTCCACGACGGGAACCCCGCGATTAGCGAATCAACCCATGAACTGGTTTCGGCGTAGAGGGGTATACCAATGGCAAGTATTGTGAGTACAGGTAGCATTCGTTTGATCATGGATTTTCTCCGGTTTCTTTGTCGATAGGATGATCATGTACGACATTTTCGATGGGGGGTCAACGATTTTTCGATTATAAAACAGTTGACTTTAATATATTGTTTATATAACTTATATTATAAATATGATTATGGGGTATTTTCATGCCTACCAAACCAATAAGCATAACAATTGACGAAGAAATTTCTGAAAAACTTGAAAAACTCTCATCAGAAACTCACAGGAAAAAAAGCTATTATGTAAACGAAGCACTACGTACGTACTTTGATGAACTGGAAGACTACGATATTGCACTTTCCAGGCGTGGAGGTAAATCCACACCGTTGGAAGATGCCAAAAAAGAGCTTGGCATATAACCTTCCATGTACAAAGTAGAATTTGAGAACAGGTGCCTTAAAGAGTTGAAACGCCTTGACAGGGACGCCGTACAAAAGGCTTTTGAAATTCTTGAGGATCAAATTGTAAAAGATCCATATAGTGCCAGGGCACTCTCAGGACCATACAAGGGATTATACAGCTACAGGTACGGAAATTATAGAATAATTTATGAAATATTTGAAAACACCCTTACCATACTGGTGCTGAGAATTGGTCATCGAAAGAATGTCTATGATGGATTATAATTAAAGGAAAATCACCATGTATTCACGCAGATCATTTATCAAAAGAAGCCTTGTTGCCACCTCGCTGATCGCAGTCAGCGGAAAGGTGACGAAGGTCTTTGCCGCAGAAAAGCCGGTCATGAAAACCAATCAGCCGAAGCGGGTGCTGGTCACCTGGTTCAGCCAGACAGGGCACACCGGGCGTATCGGGAAACTCATAGCCCATGTTCTCGCATCGAAGGGACTGGAAGTAACCTCCGGTGACATGCGGGAAATATCCCCGTCCACCGCCCCGGAATTTGACCTTATCCTGGCAGGCAGCCCGGTGCATTACTTCAAGCCATCTTATGGGGCTTCAGACTGGATAAAGCGACTACCGTCAATTGAAAGCATACCGGTGGCAACATGGGTAACCTTCGGAAACGACGGATCAAATCAGCACAACGCGGCATGTGACCTGCTGGAGATGCTGGAAGAAAAAGGCGGGGTGCCCGTAGCGGTGAACATGTTCTCCAACATGAACGCCTTTCCCCCGAGCCTTGACGGTGACCGGGTGCTGAGATATAAGCATCTTCCCAATGAAGAGACCTTTCAGAAGGCACGCCTGTACGCCGCCGATGTGCTGAAGAAGGTAGAGGAAAACAGGTCATGGGAGATCGATTTTCTTTTCACCATGTACGAACCTATGAAAGTGCTGGGAATGGCATGGTGGACCAAGAAGTTCATGATGCAGGACCATCACATCGATGAGAACCTGTGCATTCGCTGCTACAGCTGCATGGGCAAATGCCCGGTAAACGCCATCAAGGTTGACACGAACTACATCGACACGGACAGGTGCGTGGCATGCATGGGCTGCGTGAACGTATGCCCTACCAGTGCCATGAAGATCAAGTCTTTCGGCGATCCCGTACATGGTTTTACGCAATTCCTTCGACGGAAGAACATCACCATAAAAGAGCCGAAAGAATTCTCATGATGTGTCAATAGCGTAATACTGCTGCCAGCAATTCCTCATCGGGCATATCACCGGCATCCAGGATGTAGACATCCCCGCTATTGACTAATGTCTGTATTACAGCCAGGTTCAGCAGATCACTACTGCCCTCCTGGTGATTTTCATACACCTGGGCTATCCCGGAATTCCTGTCAAAGTTTCCCCATACCTGCTGATCCGAACGCACCATCAGTATATCAATTCTGCCGTTAAATGAAGCAGTCACTACTTCTTCAACATTTGAGAGAGTCTTTCCTGTTCCTTTCAGTTCATTATACCGTTCAATAGCCCTGTTTTGATCTTCTTTGAAAAGGGGTTCCATTATATCAAGGCTTTTTGAATGCAATTCTTCAATACTCAAAGATTCCATTGCCCCTTGTATAGAATCATCTACCAGGCCCTGAAAGGTATTTGCCTTTCTGAACAATGACACAAGGTACTCAACACCTGCCGGCACTATGGGCACCTGGTCATTTGATA
>JAGYNX010000121.1 GCA_018399855.1 Spirochaetota bacterium | reverse complement strand
CTCACTTGGCAATCTCAATGTCAATCTTGGACTTGAGCATGGCGTGTTAAACGGCCGTTTTCTCGTGGAAAACACTGAAGCTCGACAGATGCTGATGGACCACCTCGCCCACCTGAAACAGTCACTACAGGAACAGGGCATATCCGTGGGAGAGTTCCAGGTGAATGTACGTAATGGCGGCCATCAGAAGCAAGACACCGAAGAAGAAACACAGGTAATTCCCGGCATTCCAGGTCACCTGGCAGCCGAGGATTATGATACAGGGGCGTACCATCACGTCCACGAAGGATCACTTGATCTTATCATATAGGAGCAGTATATGGGTGATATAAATACACAGATGTCAGCCGCCGACATGGCACA
This sequence comes from Spirochaetota bacterium, assembly GCA_018399855.1. Taxonomy (GTDB): domain Bacteria; phylum Spirochaetota; class UBA4802; order UBA4802; family UB4802; genus M55B154. The sequence continues at coordinate 5,831 of JAGYNX010000121.1, read as the reverse complement.
TGCCAACCGGCAGGCAAATGAAGTAAACCAGAAAATCAAGGCTGAAAAAGGGAAGATCCCCGGCGGACTGGGACGTGATTCCTTTCTTAAGCTTTTAGTAACCGAGATGCGTCACCAGGACCCCACAAACCCGATGAAGGACAGGGAATTCATCAGCCAGATGGCCCAGTTTTCATCCCTTGAACAGATGACAAACATCAGCCAGGGGGTAGAGAAGCTCAACACCCGCTCACAATCAGGGGACGCCTACGCCCTCCTGGGAAAAGAGGTTGAGGCATTCATTCCCGAAAGCGGCACTTCATTAAGGGGTGAAGTTTCCAGGATCGTCTTTACCAAGAGCGGCATGAAACTCGAGATCCAGGGACAGGAGGTATCCATGGATAATATTCACGCGGTATACCCTCCCAAAAAAGAAGAGCCCCGACAGGCCGCGGCACAACAGGTTTCGACGGTGGAACAGGCACCGGTGGCACGTGAAAGACAGCAGGTGATTGGAAGATACCTGCAAAACCAGTCAAACAGCACGCACAATACTGTTAAGAATAATTCCATTAATAACGATAGTATTAAAAAGACTATGGTAGCTCCGGAAGGAGCAGGTAAATAAATATTCGTTAAAAACTGATAATTCAGGAGTATCTGCCCTATGATGCGATCACTATTCTCCGGCGTCTCAGGTTTGAAGAATCACCAGACCAGGATGGACGTAATCGGAAACAACATCTCAAATGTAAACACCCATGGATTCAAGTCCAGCAGGGTAACCTTTCAGGACATGCTGTCCCAGACTATTGCCGGTGCTGCCAAGCCCGAAGAGAACAGGGGCGGTGTGAATCCCAAGCAGGTTGGACTTGGCATGACCGTTGCCTCCATCGATAAAATATTCACACAGGGAAGCCTGGAAACCACGGGTAACCAGACCGACCTTGCCATATCAGGTGATGGTTTTTTCATCGTGGCAGAGGGTGACAAGAACATGTACACCAGGGCCGGCACTTTCGCCCTTGATCGTGACGGGGTACTTGTAAATCCCGCCAATGGCCTTCGGGTACAGGGCTGGATGGCCACAACCGACACCACTGGTGAGAAAGTAATCAACTCGTCTGGAACCGTCGAGGATATCGTTGTGCCTGTGTACGGCAAGATCCCGGCCAGGGAAACAACCAACGTTCGCTATAAATGTAACCTTGACTCCAAGCTGCCGATTCTGCCTCCAGATGCCACCGGGCAGATGCGAGCATCAGCAGGTGTTACAACCAACATAGATGTGTATGATAATCTCGGTGACCCGCATCGACTCACTCTAAACATATGGAAAACCGACACGAACCAGTGGACAGCGTCCGCTGCAATAACCGACACTGAAGGGCCCATTACACTTGATATACCTGCAGGTGCCAACCAGGCTAATCAGGAAAACACCAGCAGCAGAATCAACCTGCGGTTTACTCCTGAAGGACGGCTGGTATCAGTGGCTGATGAATCCAGTCCCGATGAGTCTAACCAGGGCAACCTGGTGGCCAACGTGAATTACCGGGTAGCCGGAGACCCATCGGTTCGCAATATCAGGCTGGATCTTGGCAGTTCAGGTCTCGTTGAAGGCATAACCCAGTTCTCGTCCCCCTCAACCACAAAAGCAGTTGAGCAGGACGGGTACAGCATGGGCTACATGGAGTCATTTACCATTGATAATTCCGGTATAATAACCGCGGTCTATACAAACGGCACAAAGCAGGCGGTAGGACAGGTTGCCACGGCCGTGTTTACCAACCAGCAGGGGCTGGAGAACGCGGGTGAGAACCTGTACGAAGTATCAAATAACTCTGGCCTTCCAAATATCGGGCCAGCCGCGGAAGCAGGAAGGGGAAAGGTGGTTGCCGGAACCCTGGAGATGTCAAACGTAGACCTCTCGGAACAGTTTACCGACATGATCATAACCCAGAGAGGTTTCCAGGCAAACTCACGAACCATTACCACCTCAGACCAGATGCTGCAAGAACTGATCAACCTGAAACGATAGCAAGCATCATTACAGCTTAGATCGTTGAATACAGGAAAACCCTTCAGCCTGCACAACTGAGGGGTTTTCTTTAAAACATTTCACCAGGTAAAAATAATTATTTATTTGTATGAATGAATAATGCGGTATAATTTATATGTACATACATGCAGCTAATATCCACTTTTGGAAATTCAGGATTATGGCACCACGATGGACCATCTGATTAAAAGCTTTAACATTTTTATGATTCCACCATTGATGTCGCTTATGGTAGGGATAACACTTGCCTTCATCTCTATTGCAAAGGGTAAATTGAAATCAGAAAACATACTGTTTGCCCTGGTTTGTGTAATGTGGACCCTGCTTGCCCCGGCTTTCCTGTCCCATCATCTTCTTGAGTCAAAGGAATCTATACTTAAAGTTGAAAGAAGTATCCATACGATTTATGTTTTTCTACCATTCGTCAACCTGGCATTTTACCACAAGATACTGGAGCTTAAAAAAAGAAAAGTTGAATACATCACCTTTGCCCTCAGTTTTATATTCGCACTGACCGTCCACACTGAATACTACATAGAAGGATTGAATTCATTCACATGGGGGTATATCGCCAAAGCGGGAATCGCATTTAACTTTTTCGCGGTATACGCCTTCGCGGTACTGGTATATGGTATTGTTCTCTGTATTCAGAGAATTCGTGTTGAGACCAACCAGGTAACGAAGATGAAGATCAAGTACATCCTGTATGCCCTTAATCTTACAGGTATATTAACGGTCTTCAACCTTCCGGCCATCCTCGGGTATAACTTTTACCCGCTGGGTAACTTTATGTTCCTGTCGCTTTCAATAATGGGATACGGTATCCTGCGATACAGGCTGCTTGACATTCGAAGCATACTGCACGTAACCTTTACATGGGCAGTCATATCGTCATTGATAATTATACCGAATATTTTTATATTCAAGCTGCTTTATCCATATTTTTCAGATATTGCACCCGAATCACTTTTTGGGATTCTCATTGCCTGGTTTTTCTTTAATTACCTGTATTTTAAAAACATTCAGCCATTTATCAATCAGCTTTTTAACCGGCGTAAATTCAACCTTATCCGCACAGAATCTCATTTTATTGAAGAAATATCCATACTGAAAGATCTCAACCTTTTTATAAATGAACTTTCTGATACCCTGAAAAGAACCCTCCTGGTTCGTTCGGTTGATGTGTTTCTGCAGCGCGACGAAGATGATTCACTCTATTATAATATTAACGGATCATCTATCCTGCTTGATGGATCCCTGATTACTTTACTTTGCGCCAGGAATGATATTATTGAAAAGCAAATGGTGGAGACCAGGCCCGAATATGAATACCACAGGGAAGTAATCCTTGATTTCCTTCAACAAAACAACGCGGACTTCATTGTACCCCTTATTCAAAACGGTGAGTTGATCGGCATTATACTGATGTCAGAACGCTCCAACCTTAAACCCCTCTCGAATGACGAGGTACGCTTTCTCAACAGCATCAGAAATGCCGCTTCTATATCGCTGGCTAATTCCCGAATGTACCAGGATATAACCAACCTGAAAAACAATCTTGAAAAGCTCGTTGAAGAACGAACCCATGAACTGCAACAGAAAAATGAACAGATGATTTTTGAACTCCAGGTAGCAAAGAATGTACAACAGAAAATACTCCCCTCTGAATTACCCGATAACAGTCATATACAAAGCAAGGTATATTTTGCACCTCTTATGGAAGTAAGCGGGGATTTTTATAATTTCGTATTCCTTGACAACGAGCACCTGGCGTTATATATCGTGGATGTATCCGGACACGGGGTACCTTCCGCCCTGCTTACATCTATGATCAGCGCGGAAGTCGAAAGCCAGCTGAAAAAAGAGCAGTCAACTGCTACCATATGCACAAATATCAATCAAATACTTACCCCCCTGCTGGTGGAAACAGGTTTCTATTTTACCATGTTCCTTGGTATACTTGACCTTGTCAACCTGCAGATGGAATATACCAATTGCGGCCATACCGAAATATACGTTCTCACAAACAACGGCACCATATTCCCTTTAACAAGTGACGGGTTCTTCATTGGTGCAAATCCTGATTTCGCATATACAAGCAGCAATTTTGAGCTGCACAGCAATGACCGGCTGGTGCTGTATACCGACGGCATCACCGAGGCCCGTGACGAATCGGGCAATTTCTACGGTGACGAACGTTTTCAGAATATTCTCATGGCTTCACGCGAATTAACGCTGGAGGAACAGCTTGATATAATAGTACAAGACATCGATGGATTCACCCGGGATGCTACATCACGCAGGCAGGATGATATCACACTTGTTATCTCAGAAATTGGCAAACCGGTTTCTCCCTCACATTATCTCAAGAAAGCGGTGAAATATTACAAGGGAAAGGAATATGACCGGGCACACGAAATTCTTCAATCACTCAATGCCAGGTCCATGTCCGGTGCCCACCTGTTTCTTCTGAGTAAGCTTCAGTCAAAAAAAGGTGAGTATGAATCAGCATTGTCTTCTATTGATATCGCCCTTGAAAAAAACCCGTTGAAAACCGAATTTTTATACCAGAAAGGGAAGATACTCTACAGGCTGGACCGTTTTTCTGAGGCAAGGGAAGTATTTACGCAGGTAGAGAATGAAGATCCCGGGTATAAAAAAGTTTCTCTCCTTATACGACAAATAGAATCCAGGGGGTATTAATAGTACGAAAGACATGAATAATTACCCCTGCCCTTTGCATTATGATATACGTGACAATACTATAAAACGAGATTTTGCGACACCAGTTCTGTCAGCGACTCAACTTCAATATCCATGTTATAGCCGCTCTTAATGGTGTTTAACTGCAACACACAGTTCTCACACGCCGTGATTACTATTTTCGCCCCTGTGGCATCGATCTGTTCTTTTTTCGGTTTACCGCTTTTAATTCGAAATTCTTCATTATCAAGGGCAACCAGTCCGCCGCCGCCCCCACAGCACCAGTTATACTCCCTGGTGGGACTCATTTCTCTGAAATCCCTGGCCAGCATGGAGATGATTTCCCTGGGTTCTTCATATACACCGCCATTCCGTCCCAACTGACATGGATCATGCCAGGTGACTACGTCCTCGATGGCCCCTTCCTGTATCTTAATTCTACCTTCTTTTATGTATCGGTGAATCACTTCTACGATACTGCTCACCTTGAAAGGGAGATCACCCATCAAAAATTTAGGAATTCTAAATGCGGTTCCGCATTCAACGATCACCACCTCTTTCACGTTCAACCTGATTGCTTCATTAACAATACGCTTCGCGATAAAATCCGACTTCTCAGAATCACCCGCGAAATATCCGAAATTAACCGCTTCAAAGAAGCTCAACGTCCAGTCTTCTTTCGCGGCATTAAATATCACGGCCGGATGAACAATGGAGTGTGCCCCGGAAAGCCCGGCAAAGAGAATGTTCGCGTTCTCCTTGTCCATGGGTATAAGCCCCTCGGCAGAAGACACGCCAAGTCGGTCCTTCACCTCAACCTGGAGATCTTCAATAACAGATCTGAAACCTTCCTTAAATTCTTCTATACTCTTCCCTTTCTCAACCGCACCATCGGCAAGCATTACAAGCTCTTCGGGAGCAGTTTCGTTTGCAAGCAAGAGTTGCTTGGCAATAGTCATTAACATGCCCATATCAATTCCGAAAGGGCAATACACCATGCACCTGCGGCATCCGGTACACGAAAAAGCCGCTTCATACACGTCATCCATAACGTGATCATCCAACTCGGTGGCATCACCCCAGTATG
>JAGYNX010000120.1 GCA_018399855.1 Spirochaetota bacterium | reverse complement strand
AGTAATGGAAATCCAAACCCTCCTGCCCCGTCGACGTACTGGCAAGGATAAACGGGTAAAAGGGAGAATTGAAGGTCTTTCTGATTGTTGTTGTCCTCAACGGTTGATCAAAACCTGTGCCGTCATCATATTGAATGTTTTCCACGAATGGCAGCGCCACGTCACCCGGCATGATTTTGTTCTTTACCGTGACAGTTTTTCCGCCCCGCGAAGCCTGGTACAACCGCACCTGTGACCTGCCGCTGTGCAGTCCAAGCACACCTGATATTCCCTCGATACAATGCTGCAGGCGTTCACGTGTTGACAGCTGGCCCACCTCCTGCCTGAGCATGAAGACGTATTCATCGCATACCGCGGCAAAATGGGCACGCACGCAATAGTCCACTATCCTGTCAATAAAGCTGCCTGACTTCATGTACGAACCACGGTCATCGTATGACGCGATAATATTGTGCTCCCTGTTCTGGAAAAAATTTTTCAGTTTCTTGTAAAAGAGGTTCCCGTATTCCTCCGATAGAAGCGGGTTCCCGTCACCGGTATTGGCCACCAGTTCACGTAATTCACCTTTCAACAATGACCTGGCCAGGCATATCGCCGGTGAGCCCACCATCATGGCGGCAAGCTGGTCAACCTCGCCGGGATATATGACGGGGGCCAAATCTATCTCTCTTAGCACCTCGTTTGAATCGTAATGGGATTGTAAATCATTCTTTTTTGAAATATCACCATCTCCAGGTAATATGGCATCAATAAGCCCCCTGGCAACCGTGTCGGCACCCGGGGAGTTCAGCATGTCATCCAGGAATATATAATCCAGCTGGGCCAGTTTTGTACTGAGAAGGCCTTTCGGTTCTTTCGCCGTGGACAGCTTTACCCGCCCCCTTTCCTGGCAGTATAACAGGTATTCCAGTATTTTTTCCCTGCATTGTGTAATATACTCTTCCCGGTTGAGCCCCGGTTCCGGTGAAGGCAAGGGTATAGACGACAAAAAGTAGGACGGGTAGAGCACCCTGGAAGGCTTAAACTGTTTCCCGGCGATAAGTATCTTGTTGGTATTCGAGAGGGCTTTTACATTCTTAAAGCGTCCCGGATCAATTTTTTGCAACGCTTTATAAAGGGCCACGCGGTTATGATAGCTGGCAACGGCCGCAACATAACCGGGAACGAACCCCCATGCCGAGAAGATCAATACCTTGCGTGGTTTCCCATTCCCCGTTTCATAAAAGTCATCATCGTAGTACCTGTACGACGGCGCAACCCAGAGGAACCTGCCGCTATCATCGCCGGGCATGAACTCATTGAGAAGGTAATTCATCTTCTCATTGTCAACTGGCAACGGCTCCATACTGTCCAGCTGTTTTTCCTCCAACAGTAATTCTCCATTGTTTCGTAACGCGTCGAGGATATGTCTTTCACTGCCGGGGTGTAATTTCATTTTCCCACCCGAAGTGGAACGGAACATTCTTCCCATGGTTTTATAGCTGCCCGGATCAACAAAATTGAGCAGCTTATCACCGGATTTCCAGAAAGACTGCACGATGGCAGAATTCCCCAGCATTTCCTTTTGTGAAACCCAGTAGAATTCCCTGAGAGATCTCTTCAGTATTTCCCGCGAATCATCCACGGCAGGGCCGGTAATGGAGACACCCGTTACGCTTTTCGGAAAAGTATCGATACCCTTGTCCTTGTCCCTGATGAAGTGGTATCTCTCGGTACGGATCATTACCGATCTCAGTATATTCTCAATGTCATTTTTCACATCAAGTATGCGTTGACGAAGACCATCTCTTTCATCGACACCCGTGTTAAAATACCCTGAAAGCAGGCCGTGATAGGCATTCAGCATCTCCCGTACGCGGGTGACCGTCCCGTCGGCATCCCCCTTTTGACAGCCGTCAAACAGGAAGCGCAATACCTTCTCGAATTCCTCGTAATGCTGGTTCGGTTTTTCCGAGTAGGCCCTGTAAGGGGTGGCAGACACGATCAAAACCCTGTTGTCCCTGAACATCTCTCCTGCAATAGACTTTTCCCCGTCACCGTTCCCCCGTTTTAATTCCAGTATCTCGTCGAAACGCTGGAATTCGTCAAGAACCACAAGACGAATAACCCCGGCAGAAGTTCCCAGTGACCTGTCAAAGTTCAGCAGGGCCAGCTCTTTCACCAGCCGCTTTATTACCCTGTATCTCCATTCATGAATTAGCCGGTGGTTAAAAATCGGGGAGAGCTCCCACGGATTCCCCTCTTTTTTGAGGAGTCCTTTTTCTACTTTTCTTAACGGACGATACCATTGGTCGTATATCTGTTGCAGCAGGCTCTTCACGGTTACCGTATCGTTATTACTACCACCTTTTTTACCAGGCAGTTCCACCCTTTCCAGCGCGCTTTTGAGCACCTTCACCTGTGCTATCGAATTATTTTCAGACAACGAGGATTTCAACCAGCCCCTGAAAAAGGCCTGGAGAAACGCCCTGAAGTCATTACCCTTCTGGTACGATAGAATGTTGTAGAGTAATTCCTTTTCATGCCGGTTTCCCCGCATCCGGTCTTCCCTGAGGCTTGTCTGCGGGGTGAGACTGTAAATCTTCAGCCGGCTTTCTTCATGATCATCGTTCATACCGTGGAGCAGTGAAAGACGGTCCGCCTTCACCAGGAACTTTTCATCCCAGTCATGGTGCCTGTTCTTCAACCCTTCGGGTACCAGGCGTTCCCTGTTCTGGCCGGCAAGGGTGAGATTGTTGCACACGTAGTACACGTGTATTTTCCTGTCCTTCCTGTTATCTATAAGCCTTTTTACCAGGTTCTTTGTTATCACCGTCTTGCCAAGTCCAACCTCGTCGGCCAGCAGGAAATAGTCGCCGCTCCTGTTTTTGCCAAACAGGTTCTCGTATATGGCGTCTGCCGAGTACTTCTGGAAGTCTTTTTCCAACGTGTTGTCTTTCATTGCATTATCTCTGCGTATATTTCAAACAGGCCCCTGAAGGCCATAATTTCATCATACAGGCTGCCGCTTTCCGCCTCTATTTCCCCATTCCCGGTTTTCTCCCCGAAGACCTGAAGGGCCTCTTTTATTTGCGGGATTAGATCACGGTCAAGGGTACCGTTTGACAGCAGTCGCTCAAGGCTGAAATTGCGGATCTCCGCGGTCATCGCACCGCCATTACCCGGGCCGCCTGCTGAACGGACATTGCGCCGTGTCTTGGACTTTTCGTACGTGTTGTCCCTGAATAGAAGGCCGAAAATATACAGGTACCAGGCATGTATGTTGTCAAGCCTGTCCATTATGGCCCTTTCCATTTGTCCTTCCCACCAGGCGGGGGCATTTTGTATTGGTATGAAGAGCATTGACTTCAGGGGATTATCCAGGCCATGCACATACATGGTAAACTCAAAGAGTTCCCCCGGCACCATGTCATCTCCCACCTGCAGCACATACCCGCCATCCTGATCGTTATACCGAAACCCGGACGGCGCTTCCTCGCGGGAGAGCTTCGCGTTGATTACATGCAGATCACTCAGCACGGCATAGTTTTCCATGATGAGACCGGACCGAAGAACAAGCTTTCCATCACCGTAGACTGCCTCCCATGGGAGATTCAGTATCTCAGTGAATATTTTCTGCGCCTCCCGTTTCAGTTTCTCTTTATCGTCGATTTCATAACGCTCGTCCAACAGGGTAAACTTTTGTACATGCGGGTACAGGGTGTCGTCTCCCCTGTCCCTGTCTATAATGAATGAATTTATAATATCATCGATACGCTTCCCGGGCAAAAGCACCCGGGCAACCGCCTCAACGGAGCCGCCTTCAAGCCCACCGGCGGTACAATTGGCACTGCCCAGTATCATCTCCAGGGGTCTGCCTTTCGAGTAGAGAAAATACATCTTTGCGTGCATGAAACCGGGATGGAATATCTCGGGATGCTCCACACTTTCTTCCCCTTCCGGCACCTCCATGGCATTGTCCGCGTCCGCTGCCATCTCGTCTTCCATGTCGGATGCCACGAAGGGTTTCACGTAATAGTACTCCGAACACGCGCCGTCCTGTTCATCGAAGTGATAATCCCTCAACGTCTCGGCAAGGTTCTCCATGGTGCTTACCAGGGTAAAACGTCTGCACTTCTTTCTCAGCGTATCAATGGTGCCGGCATTCAGGAAGGGTGAGAATACCATGATATGATCATACTGGCCCTTCATAAGCCTGGATAACGGCCCCGTGCCGTCAAGGCCCTGGTAGTAGAAATAGTCTTCCCCGTAATCCCGCTTATCCACCAGGGGCGTTCGTGACAGTTTCTCAAGTAACCCCGCCGGCATGGAGACGTTCACGCTTGCCTCAGCGTTTTCGTAACAGGCCGCAACAAAGGCACAGAGGTTCTCGTTACCGGGCATGTTCTTCCTGTTGTACTCGCCCTCAAAGAGGATATAGCCTTCAAGCGTGGCACCGAATACCGCGTTCCTGCTGCCTGTCAGCACCTTAAAACGAACCTGTCCGTCACCGTTGCCGTACTGGATTATCCATACCTTTGGGTGAAATACCTGACTGCCCCGTATTGCTACCTGGTGAACGAAGTGCCCTGCCTCTTCCATGAGTATATCATAGCCGCCGTGTACGATGTTCCCCTTCTGGCAGAAGACATCCATTCTGTTGCGGTACCCCCTGATAACCGAGAGCAGGTACCCCGGGTCTGGCCCGCCCGGCCCATCTTTCTCGCCAGCCCTGCCGTCAAGTGAAAGGATGAAATTGAAAAGCCACCGGATATCCAGGACGATTGCCGTTCCAAACACGTGTTCTATATTCCAGCCGCTTTCCGGTTTCAGCAGGTCAAGAAAGGTGTCCCTGTCTTCGTTAAGGTTAAACATGCTCACGCATATCCTCCAGGTATTGTTGTACCATGGCAATGTTCATATCATACCCGTACAACCGTGGGTGCCAGTCCCCGTCTTCACGCTTTCCCCGCGCAAGCCTGGCAAACCGGGGATCCTTGACATCCTCTTCCCGCTTCGTTACCAGGTTCACGAAATAATTAATGTCTTTCTTTTCACGTATGCCGGTGTATATGTTCAGTAAGAAGCTGCTCCCGTCATCCTTCGTCCATTTCCGTGAGAATGCAAGCGCCTCATCAATGGTGCAGCCATACCGGTTGATGGCGTCGAAGGTATCATCGCCAAGAGATGCCAGCTCCTTTTCTACCGAATGGTTCCCCGTCTCCCCGTACAGGGCGGCGTTGTAATAGCTGTAGGCAACTCCCATCAGCCGGTTAAAGGTCATCACGCAGGAAAGTGACTTCGCAAGCGTGGACGAAAGCGCGCGTGCCCCGGGGCCATGAATGTATTTCTTCTCGATTGTATGCCACAGCACCTGGCCGTCTCGGCCGGTGAATACATCTTCTTTATCTGCAAGCAAATCTTTTCTATCCTGTATAAGGGTGTTCAACAACGAATGTGGGTATTTTTGTTCGATGGCACTTTTGAAATGAAGGGTTTCCTCGGCGGTAAGGGTAAAGTTGATGACGGGATCGTTCCCGGAAGAACGGGAGGACTTTTCAAGCCGCCGTATGACTTCCCTTTCGCTTTCCCTGCAATCCTCCAGGATAAAGCGGAAGGAGTGCTCTTCCATGTTCTCCCCCTCTCCCCTTTTTGCGTCCCTGTTTCGCCGTGCCCTTGTTTCTATCTCGTCGAAATACGTTCCGTAACCGGGATAGTCTTCACGGTCTACCAGCCCGTAACTATAGAGATTGTACCAGTACACCCGGTGGGGCACCCTTTCCCTGTTGCGGATCCCGTACATCCCATACCGGTCATCACCCTGGTACAGGATATCAAGTATTTTCTGCTCAGCCCGTACCTGCGCCTCCCGGGCAGTTTTCACACGCAATACTTTCTTCAGGTGTTCAAGGTTATTTGCCACGTAGGCAACAAAATAGTTATACCGCAGCCTGGTCATGGGTGTGGCGGCACCGGGGAACAATACGGCCCTCAGGTTGTTGCGGGCCGATGAAAAGCCAAGCTGTTCTACCGATGTTTTCTCAAGCTCCCGGAGGGCGCTGTCAATAATTGAGCTGTCTTCCCTGCTGTAATCGATCCAGCCGAATTGCATTGGGATATCCTGGTATCTTTTATCTGTTTATATTTTTGTTTTCATTCTTTACATCATCCACGTGTAAAAGGCAAGGAAATTTCATTCGAGAGGTGATGGAACAGTGACG
>JAGYNX010000012.1 GCA_018399855.1 Spirochaetota bacterium | reverse complement strand
CGACGCCGTGAGCATATTTTAAATGACGGGAGTAATTCCGCCTTTCGCCTGTGCAATGGCCAGGGTGACGGGGTTGATGGGATTACAATTGATATGTATGACAGATTCATTCTCACGCAGTTCTTTGATGATAACCTGTACCTGGAAAAGGCAACTATCAATGCGGCAGTAAGCGAGGCCGTGGATAAGTCACGCCTGCCCATTGACGGAATATTGTTGAAGAACCGTACAAGGGTAAAAGATCCGGAAAATATTGCCAGTATAAGAGAGAGTGAACTGGTGATGGGTTCTTTGCCACCAGCCCGGTATCCTGTTATGCAAAATGGTGTGAAGGTATATGTTGATCTTTTAAAGGGGCAGAACACCGGACTGTTTTTAGACATGAGAGAGGTGCGGGAAAGGTTGAAGGACATATATTCTGATGGTGGTTCCATGTGTAATTTTTTCAGTTACACGGGGCAGTTTTCCGTTCACGCGTTGAAAAATGGAATGGACAGCGCGGTAAATGTTGACCTGTCCAGAACAGTGCTTCGCCGTGCCAGGGATAATTACAGGTTGAACGATCTGCCGATTGATGACAGGGATTTTGTATATGGTGATGCCATAGAGTGGATGAAGATCTTTTCTAAAAATCAGAAACAATTTTCATTTATTGTATTTGATCCCCCCACCTTTGCCCGGAATAAGAAAAAAACATTCAGTGTGCAGCAGGATTTCGGTCGAACTGTTCCACATCTTGCAAAGCTGTGTGAAGAAGGATATATCCTGACTTCAGTTAACAGTGTTTCTGTCAGTGAAGAAGAATATCGATCATTTCACCCGGACAACTGGGAGCTGCTCTTTATTGCAAATGAGTCTGATGATTTTCCATGGAGAGATGAGCCATATTTGAAGGTGGGGTTCTGGCGTCCTGAAACCTGATCTGAAAAAAAGAAATATCCTTGACTTTACAACTCCCATGTTTGAAAATTTTTAACCGTATTATGTCCGAACTGTGTCTTAATATCTGAATATAAAGGTTAATACATTTATGCTATATGCTAGTATGGCGCTGATAGCTGCCGGAGTGGTGCTGTTGCTGTACTCACTCTTTTTCGAAAACGAGATAAGCAGGTCCCGTCCTCCCTCAGACAGATATGTCCCGCCAATGGATGAAGTCAAAAGTACAGGGCATGATACAGTTCCACATGCAGGAAGTATTTCAGCAGAGCTGGAAAACGAGTTTGATGATTTCACCCTGATTGACCATGAAGACTTGCTTGGTGATGAAGACTTGCTTGATGTAGACATGTATGAGGTTGAAGATATCCATGTTGATGATAATGAAAAAAGTGCCGATACAGTTACAGAACACCCGGTGAGCAACGTGATATTGTATGAAGACCCCGAGCGAATATCTATAGAAGGTGTGGAACATGATGCCGATATTAACGCGGAGGACGTGTCACGTTTTACCAGGGTTGGAGAAGGAACAATAGAAGTATTTCAGGATGGTATCAACCTGCGTGTGGATAAGCGATTATACAGGTTCGATTTTAACAAAATTGACAGGGTGTATGCTGGCAAGAATTACATTGTATTGATCATAAAGAGTGTGGATGTAGCCCGTGTAATATTGTTCAGGGATTCAAACAGGGTACCTGATAATTTGATTTCACAATTGGATAATTTAATAACTACTGGTATTTAAAAATGTATTATCGTTATAAATCCAAGAGAAGTAACCGTAGAATATATATTGTAATTATATGGCTGTTGATACTCACCTCGATGGGATACCTGGGGTATAACTACCGGCAATATGTTTTTTTCTGGAAATTCACTTACGGAAAGCTTGTAGAGCGATTGGAAGAAGCACGCGGTATTTCGAAGGCAGAACTACGCGTAAAACACATGAAGGAACTATGCGGTGCGGCATCCAGGTATGCAGAGGAACACCCGGTCTCTGCTGATGCATATTTTTTACTTGGCTCATGTTATTACAACTATGGATCTGCGCTTGTTAACATGCCCATGGTTGCGCTTTTCGACAGGGATGCTATACGAGAAAATATGACAGAGGAGTCAAGGCAGGCTTTTAACAATTCAATTAAATTTATGAACAAGGGTATCGCACTGGGGGGTAAAACGGCAATAAGTGATCCCCAGCGTATGGTGCTGGTGAAGTCACTTTATTATAACCGTTACTATTCCATTGATGATATATATAAATGTGCCTTTAAAATTATTACTCCCCATAGAACACTCTCATACATGGATATACGTTTTTATTCTATTATTGCCATTAAAAGCAATAACATTGATGAAGGGATTGAATTGCTTAAAGCTTGTGGAAATATTTTTGACAGCGGTGATGGTCGTTTATTTCTTGCTTCTGCCTATGCCCATGCTGACAAATATACCAACGCCATTATGGAATACAAGAAAATACTGGATAACTCAAAGGACAGCAATACTATAAAAGATGTTCATGTTGCCCTTGGGAAAATCTATTTCGCCAGGTCGTTATATAATGAATCCCTTGAGCATTTTCAACATGCTCTTGATATTGATACTCAGGATTCACAATGCAAAATATGGATAAGTAAAAATTATTCAGCTATGGGAAATGTTAACAGGGCAAGATCGATTTTAAGCGAAGTCCTCGTTACGGATTCAGAGAACAAGGAAGCCCGGAGGCTTTTGAAACATATGTAGTTTCTGAATCTTCCCCGCGGGTACAATTGTTTCACCTGCCTGGTATATGTTGTTATCAGAGTAATTTTTTAAAGAGAATTGATAAAGTGAGATATTCGCTTGACAAATTTGGCCAATAGATGGAAGAAAAAATTCGTATGTTCTGTCCTCAGTGAAGAATGAATCGCCGCGGCGACTATATATAAAAGATTAAGAGGAAACTTGCAATGATATTTGATTCACTTTTTGGTATGTTCTCGAATGATATGGGGATTGACCTGGGTACGGCAAACACCCTCGTTCATGTAAAAGGGCAGGGTATCGTGTTAAGTGAGCCATCGGTAGTAGCCGTACAAACAAGTACTGGAAAAGTTCTTGCGGTGGGGCACGAAGCGAAAAGGATGCTGGGACGTACTCCTGGAGATATTGTCGCAATTCGCCCGATGAAAGACGGTGTTATAGCTGATTTTGAAACAGTTGAAAAAATGATTCGTTATTTTATTACAAAAGTGCATAAAAGAAAGGCACTTGTCAGACCCCGTGTTGTGATTGGAGTGCCTTCAGGTATAACCGAGGTGGAAAAGCGGGCTGTGCGTGAATCTGCCGAACAGGCTGGTGCCCGTGAAATATTTCTAATAGAAGAAGCACTTGCTGCTGCTATTGGTGCCAATATCCCGATTCATGAACCCGCGGGTCATCTTATAGTGGATATCGGCGGTGGTACTACCGAGATTGCCGTTATATCCCTGGGCGGTATGGTTATTGCAGATTCAATCAGGGTGGCAGGTGATGAGTTTGACGAGGCTGTTATCAAGTACATGAGAACGCAGTATAACCTGGTTATTGGTGAACGAATGGCTGAAGAGGTCAAGTTTAGAATTGGGAATGCTTTTCCCGAGAAGAAGATTGACACAATGGAGCTGAAGGGTCGTGATGCCATTTCCGGGTTACCACGAACGCTTGAAATTGATACTTCTGAAATTCGTAAGGCCCTTAAGGAACCGGTAGACCAGATACTTGACGCAATAAAGCATACCCTTGAAAAAACACCCCCGGAGCTGGCTGCTGATATCGTTGAAAGGGGTATTGTGATGACCGGTGGCGGCTCATTGTTGAAAGGACTTGATAAGTATATTAGCAAGGAAACAGGTGTTCCTGTTATACGTGCTGAAAATCCTTTGACCTGCGTTGTGCTTGGTGCCGGAAAATTTCTTGAAGAATTAAAACATCTTTACAGGTCTAACCTTAAATAATGATGTATTTGTTAATACTTGAAGGTCGGGTTACTGGTGGATTTTTTTGTACGAAATAAAACAATTGTAGCGTTTGTTTTCTTTACCCTTTTTTGTTTCATTTCCCTGTCAGTACAGTCAACCGGTTTTACCGGTACGGTGGAAGGAGCAGGTAATCTTGTTACCATGCCCTTTCAGAAGCTGTACAATTCTGTTCAGAATGGAATTTCCCTGCTTTGGGCAGGGTTTACAGAGTTGAACGAGGTCAGGGACGAGCTGCAACAAACACGAATGAAACTTCAGAAGTACGAGTCAATGGCAGAGGAAGTTTCAGAAATAAAAAAGGAAAATGTCCGGTTACGCTCAATTCTCAATATGAAGGAGAGGCTCGAACTTGAGTCTATTCCCGCTGAAATAATATCTAAAGATCCGGATAACTGGTTTCGAACCATTATTATTAACAGGGGCTCAAGGGACGGGGTCAAGATCAATATGCCGGTTGTTGCTTTCTCCGGAGAACAAAAAGCCGTGGTTGGAAAGGTTATAGAAGTACGCTGGTCGGTATCAAGGATCATGCCGGTAATCTCCCCTGATATGAAAATGGGGGTGCTGTTTCGGGAGACCAGAAACCCCGGACTTCTAAGTGGGTACGCCGCAAATTCCAAGATGTGTGTGGTGGACTACGTTGATAAGAGTTCCCAGGTTGACAGGGGGGACGTGGTTATTTCCTCCGGTCAGGCGGGGATATTTCCGCAGGGCCTGGTGGTAGGTAGAACATTAAAGAGTTTCGTATCAGAATCCGGCTCTTTTCAAAGAATAGTTATTCAGCCTTTTATCGATTATGACCGGATAGAACAGGTCTTTGTCATTAAAAAGGAACCGGACAGGGAACTTCTTAACCTGTTGGAGTCTAAAGAAGAATGATATTAAAATATATAATAACAGGGGCCATATTACTGGCATCACTCATAATTCAGGGACATTCATCCTTTGATGTACTCAGAATTGCAGGGGTGAAACCTGATCTTATGTTTATCGTTATTATTTACTTTGGATATAGTTTTGGATCTTTTTACGGTGAAGTTACCGGATTTATCGGGGGATTGTTACAGGACTCGGTTTCAAATTCTCCCCTGGGATTAATGGCATTCCCAAAGATGGCCCTGGGGCTTATCGTGGGAATGCTTGGAAGATCCATTTTCAGGGAAAACATACTCACTATCTTTTTGTTGCTGTTCGCGGCGTCCCTGGTTAAAGGGGTAGTAACCATGTTTCTCGCGTATCTTTTTCACCAGGGTTCATTATCTATGATAAGCGGAATTATCTTCCCGGAGTCTTTCTATAATGCCCTCCTGGCGCCTCCCCTGTTTTTCCTGTTTGACAAGATATTTGAGCAGGAGCTATCCAGGGAGGTTCATTAGCCAATGCGTCAGTACGCGTCTATTCGTACAAAGATGCTGGAAGCCTTTCGCAGAAGAATGTATTTCTTTATGGCGATGGTGCTTATAGTGTTTACCATGTTCCTGGCCCAGCTTTTTTATCTACAGGTGGTGAAATACGAGGAGTATTCTCTGAGATCACGAAGCAACATGGAGAGTAATATTCCAATTCCCGCGTCCCGTGGTGAGATATATGACCGAAATTTTTCTCTGACTGAAGATAACCCTGTAATCGCTTCTAACAGGTCTTCCTTCAATATAACGACAATTCCCGCAAATTTCGACGATGATGCACTTCTCGAACAAACTATTAAGAAGCTGTCAAGATTGTTACAGTTTGATTATCAATCAATTATTGATCAAATTAAGAATTCAAATCCCTGGGACAGGTTTGTGATTAAAGAGGATGTGGAATTTGATAAAATTGTCAAAATCGCCTCGTATGAAAATCTTTTTCCCAACATCGACTGGGGTGATGCTCCTGTTCGTGTATACAAGCATGATAATATGTTCGCCCACGCTATTGGGTACATTGGTAGTATAAACCGGGATGAATATGGTAACTTGAAAAATGCCGGATATAAGCATTATCAGAAAATTGGCAAAACAGGTATCGAGAAAGAATACGATATGCTGTTAAGGGGTGTAGATGGATATGTTCGTCGAATTGTTGATGTAAAGAACAGAATGGAAGGTGAAGAGATAGGGCAACATCCAGTATCGGGGAATAATATTGTTCTAACAATTGACTACGAGGTACAAAAAACTGCATACGAAGCTATGGCACAGAGAAAGGGCTCAGTGGTGGTTCTGAAACCCGCAACTGGAGAGATACTGTGCCTTTTGAGTAAGCCGGATTATGATCCAAACCAGATCATATCAAAAGACAATGCAGCAATACTTGAAGAGCTTTATAAAGATAAAGATAAACCTTTCTTAAACAGGGCAATTCAATCCAGGTATCCACCAGCATCAACCTTCAAGTTGGTAACTACTATATCAGCACTTGAAGAGGAAAAATGGGATCCGGAAAGAAAACTTTATTGTCCAGGCAAGTATACGTTACAGGGATATATTGACAGGGATTTTTACTGTTATTCTGTACATGGAAGTCTTGACATGCGTCATGCCATTGGTAAATCATGCAGTGTATATTTTTACCAGCTTGGGTATAGTATCGGACCTACCATTATACTGAAATACGCGAATTATTTCGGACTTAATAATAAAACGGGAATTGATATTCCAGGAGAAATCGATGGTTTTATCCCTTCTAAAAAATGGAAACTGAAGACCTTCGGTCAACCATGGTTTGATGGTGATACATTGAACCTTTCAATAGGCCAGGGTTTTATTGCAGTTACCAATATAGGTATGGCGAACCTTGTTTCAGGCATTGTGAATGAAGGAGTTTTGTATAAACCTCATCTTGTAAAGAGTATACGATCTAATAATAACCAGGGCATTATAAGCAGTCATACTCCTGAAAAGTTGAAAGAAGTTCCCCTTTCTCAAACCACGCTCAATGTTGTAAAACAGGGAATGAGGATAGCTGTCAAAAACGGTACCGCTGCAAGGTTAGGATATATTAAAGTCCCAATATGTGGAAAGACTGGAACTGCGCAAACAAGATCACGCAGAAAAGATGATGCGTCACAACACGCATGGTTTGTGGGTTTCGCCCCTTATGATGGTAAGCCTGAGGATTCGGTTGTTGTAGTTGTTATGGTTGAATATGGAATTGCAGGGGCGGTGAGTGCCGTGCCGGTGGCGGAGGCTGTGTTTAACAAACTTTACAGGCTTGGATATTTTTAAATGGCAAAAAAAAATGAACTGCAGAATATAAACTTTCCCCTCCTGGTATCTGTCATTTTGATTGTTGTTATAGGCATTCTTATGATTTACAGTACCGGGTTTGATCCAATTGATAAATTAAACAATGGATTGTACAAAAAACAAATGGTCTGGTTTGGCATTGGTTTCGTTTTAATGATGACTGTTGCGCTCATTAATTACAGGTTAATGGGAGATTATTCATTATACATATATATTGGAATCTTATTCATACTTGTGCTTACCACAATATTTGGCACACCGGTAAGGAGCGCCAGGGCATGGATAAATTTTGGATTCTTTTCTATACAACCATCAGAGTTTATGAAACTGGGCTACATTATACTGATGGCTAAATTCCTGGAAATTAGAGAGAGGGACATACAGAATTTCAGGGAGTTGATGATTCCCTCGCTGATTACAATAATACCCGTATTTATTATTTATATGCAGCCTGATTTCGGAACAGCGATGATCTTTATTCCCATATTTTTCACTATGCTTTTTCTGGGTGGTGCCGATGTTTCGCAAATCGGTTCAATAATCAGTATTGCAGCTATTGGGTTGCTTCTTCCCATGATACTAACATATACAGAATGGGTTGGTCAGGGAAATGAAGATTTAAATCCCATCATATCATTTTTCAAAGGAAGTGATTTGCTATTTATTATAGCCGGTGCATTGCTTATGATTGCAATAGTCGCCTTCGTTCTACACTTTTTTTTCATAAAGAAAATATACAGGAAAATATATATACCATCCATGGTGTTCTCCATGGGGCTTTTCCTTTCTGTATTCATTCAACATTTTCTTAAAGATTATCAGAAAAAAAGAATACTTGTATTTCTCAATCCAACACTTGATCCACACGGTTCTGGATATAATGTTATACAATCCAAAATTGCCATAGGATCAGGAGGTTTCATTGGGAAAGGATTCTTACATGGTACTCAATCACAACTGGGTTTTTTGCCTGAAAAAACAACTGACTTTATATTTTCGGTAGTTGCGGAAGAATGGGGTCTTCTGGGATCAACTATTTTAATTGCTTTGTTCGCTGTTATTATTTTCAAGGGAATTCAAATTGCATTCGAAGCGAGTGATAAATTTGGAATGCTTCTTGCAAGCGGAATTACCACAATGTTCTTTTTCCATATGATAATAAATATTGGCATGACCCTCGGTATTATGCCTGTAACCGGATTGCCACTTACTTTTGTTTCATACGGGGGGTCGAACCTGGTTATGTCTTTGATTGCTGTTGGCATATTGCTCAATATACATATGAGGAAAACAATTCGATAACCAATCAACTCTATTCAAAATTTAATTTCCAATAAAAATAATATTTTGTAATATTCTTGCTTGCGTTAACATGGCCAATGCTATAGCATTGCAATAGCTGATTATCTATTGTGAGGTTGCAGAGACTGCGTTATGATGATGAAAGATAAATAATTGATATTGCCAATGTTGTAGACTGTATGATATTAATAATACTATTCATACTCCTCCAGGTTTCATTCACCGTTCATATCTATAATCTAATAATTTACGTCCTTAAAAAAAACAGCAAGAATTTGCGTTGGTTTGTTAATACCGCCATTACTAATATATTGATTGCCGGATCGCTGACAGTTCTTGCAATATTTGAGCCGAGGATGGTTCGGGGCGTTGATATTGATTTACTTATCTGGATAATGACCGGTCTGATCATGCTTGCGATGCTTGGTATTAAAATAAACATTTTTCGTAATATATACCAGAGAAGCAAGGATCCAGAAAACTATCACTTTAACTATTTCGGTAAAAAGGTTTTACATTCAAGTGTCGTACGCTACGAGGAGATACTTATCTTCATGTTCACCATGCCCTTCTTTCTGTTCGCAGGAGCATATTTCATCGCCAGGCTTGTTAACCTCATAATGTTTGATCATCTTTAAAAATATTTACCACAGAGGCACAGAGAAACAGAGAAATAATTTTTATATTTAAAGGCAAAGGCGAAAAGAGCATATAGTTACGCATTGAAGAGAAAGCATAAAAATATATATTCTTCTTTGCGAACTTAGCGTACTTGGCGACTTTGCGGTAATCCTTTAATAAAAAACATCTGTTTCTCTGTGCCTCTGTGGTAAAAAAAACCATGGAGATTCAAAATTATATGTATATGCAAAATTATACTGGATTTATTTATTACCATTTAGTATTATTGTATAAATATTATACCAGATGGAGGTTGTACATGCCGCTTATAACCGACAATATAAAAGAAAATGCTGAAAAATGTAAACAGTGCGCGTTTCTTAAATTAAGAAATGCTGAAATTGATAAAAACAGCGTTCTTTATGATGAGGCGAAAATGACACTTGAAGGAGTGTACAGGGCCAGTTGTAACATGTGTCCATATTCAAAGGATTTTGAAAAAGTTTATGGGATGAAACCATACGAATACTTCCCGTTGAAACCCTAATTTTCTGCGAACATATACATCATTTATGGCAGAAAAAAAAGGAATAATATTACTCAGTGGGGGACTTGATTCTGCAACAACGGCAGCATATGCCATTGAAAAGGGATACAGTTTACATGCAATAACATTCTCATATGGTCAACGACATGATATCGAGATATCTTTCGCAAACAGAATAGTTGATTACCTGGGTATTAAAGTACATCATACTATACAACTGCCACTTGAATTATTTGATAAAACGGCCTTGAAAAAAGATTCAAACCTGCAGGTGCCACAAGGTAATGATATTTCTGTTCAAGATGAGATCCCCATAACATATGTACCAGCCAGAAATATAGTTTTCTTATCCCTGGCACTGGCCTACGCCGAGTCGCATGATGCAGAGGCTATCTTTATTGGCGCGAATGCTGTTGATTATAGTGGCTATCCGGATTGCAGGCCTCAATTTATCAGTTCATTTCAGAACATGATCGATAATGGAACTAAAACAGGTGTAGAAGGTAATTCAATTATCGTGGAAGCGCCATTGATCTCAATGAAAAAGAGTGAAATTATTAAATTAGGATATAAGCTTGGGTTTGATTATTCGCTTACTCATAGCTGTTACAATCCAGATGAAGAAGGTGCATCATGTGGAGTATGTGACAGTTGTTGTATAAGGCGCAGGGGGTTCGAAGAGTCTGGTATCGCAGATCCCACCAGGTATAGAAACGGGTGAATGATGGTGTTGAAATTGCTGAATACAGGTATCATGGATCTGCTAAACCCGGTAAGATGTTGCTGGTGTGAGAACTTAATATCTCATGCTGACAATGGTATTTGCAAATTATGTCTTTCAGAACTGACAGGAAAAAACGTGTACTCCAACATTATCCAGGAAGATGAACCAGGTAGTCATTCGATGGGTAATCGTGAATGGTATTTGAATGGATGTGTATCAATTCATCCATATACTGACGTTATGGAAAAGGTGATTCAGTCAATAAAATATGATAGAATGATATCCCTTGTACCGGCAATTTCTAATATTATGAATGAGATAATATGTATAAAAGGATGGGAAATAGATGGTATTGTTCCGGTACCAATGAAGAGATCAAAAAAAGTTAAGCGTGGTTTTAATCAATCAGAATTATTAAGCAACAATATCAGTAAGGCTTCTGCAATTCCATGCATGAATGTTTTGAATGAAAAAAGCTATTCTATGATTCAAAAATCATTACAAATTAATGAACGGTTTATAAATGTACTTGGCAGATTCAGCATAAAACCTGATAATGCAGTTATTAAAGGGAAAAACCTTTTGCTGGTCGATGACGTATATACAACCGGCGCAACTTTAAATGAATGTGCAAGGGTGCTGAAAAGCAATGGAGCTGATAAAGTATACGCGATAGTGATGGGAGATACACCACGAAAAAAGATTGAATAATATTTCAAAAGGTGTATTAATTGTATTCGAATTATATTAACGTTACCGGGAGAGTGGAATGAAGATTCTATCTGAAGGGAATTATGAGCTAATTGTTCTTGAAGGAAGAATTGATCAGGATATGTCCGAGGAACTGGAGTCAGTATTGCAGAATTGTATTGATGAAGAGAAATACAATATATGTATTGATATGATGGATGTAAAACATATCTGCAGTTCCGCGCTGGGTGTAATCGTGGCAATTAAGCGAAAACTTAAAGATGAAGATGGCGATATTAAACTTGTAATTGCAAATGATAATTTGTTAAAGCTTTTCCAGACAACTATGCTTGACAAGGTTTTTGAAATATTTGAATCTCAACGGGAATGTATTAACGCTTTTGATTAATGAGGATGTCATGCGGGCTCATAATTATGCTGATTTAAAAGACATCCTGAAATGTATTGGACCATACCTGGAGCAGGTTGATGTTGTAATAAAAAGCAAACTTGAAACAGGTATTGGGCTTTTGGATAAAGGTTCATGGCATACATTCAGGAAAACTGGAAAGAAAATCAGGGCCTCCCTGATAATTCTATCCAGTGGGTTGAAGAATTCGATTCCGGATGATATCGTAGATATAGCGTCAGCAGCAGAGATAATACATGCCGCATCGCTTGTTCATGATGATATTATTGATAAATCAGATATGAGACGTGGTCAGGCCACTGTATCAAAGAAGTATGGAAGCAAGGTAGCGGTACTGGTTGGGGATTTCATGTATACCAGGGCTCTTGAGATGGCAGTAAGCAACAACAGGATTGACCTTTTCCCGATCATGGTTGATGCGACGTTGAACATGGTAAAAGGTGAATTGTACCAGATTGAATATTCGAATATCGATAATATATCCATGAAGCATTATTACGAGATTATTGAAATGAAGACAGCCCGGTTCATGGGGGCCTGCGCGAAGCTTGGTGGTGTACTGAGTGGGATGGATGAGCCAGAGTTAGATATTATGTTCAAGAGTGGTCTGAACCTTGGTTATGCATTCCAGATAATTGATGACACTATCGATTACGTAGATAACACTATATCAGGAAAGGACACGGGAAATGATTTTATTAACGGTAAGATAACCCTGCCGCTGCTTCATCTCATTGATGTGGTAGATAGTAAAGATGCCCGGCTGATCAGGGATTATACGAGGGAACCTGATAAAGAGAAATGGGAATATGTTATTAAAATGGTAAATAAAACGGATACAATTGATTATTGTGTTGGTGTGGCAAAAGAGTACATTACTAAATCTGTGGATTACATTGACAGGTTTCCAGAATCAGAATGTAAAAAGGCAATGAAAGATCTGGCAATATTTTTATTGGCAAGAAATTTTTAAACAGGTATCATGTGTTTAATTGATGTTGAAATATGGAGGCCACATGATTACAAAAGGAAAAGAAGATGTATTGAAATACTACAACCTTGGGCTTACCGCGTATAAACAACGCAAGTGGGATGAAGCCATAAAATCATTCGAGATGGCACTAAACATTGACCCTAAAGATGGTCCCTCGCGTGTGTATATTGAAAGGTCAAGGCAGTACAGGGAAAACCCACCAGCGGATGACTGGGATGGCGTGTTCACTATGAAGACAAAGTAATTTATTGGCAGAAAAACTTATAATGTACAGGGTGTAGTAATACCATGGCTAAAAAGATAATACAGGTTAATAAAAATCCAGTATATGAAATTGGAATGATAGCAACCGTATTCGGTAAAGATACCGAATTTAACGGAGATCTTGCATTTGACAAATCCTTGCAAATAAACGGAAAATTCGAAGGAGAAATCAAGGATGGTGATTTTCTCGTAATTGGAGAAAAAGCTGACGTTCGAGCGAATATCAAGGTGAAAACGGTTATTGTCAAGGGAACTGTATATGGCAATGTTGAAGCTACCGATAAACTTGAAATTCATAAAGAAGGAAAGCTGTATGGAAATATAAGGACATCAAAGTTAATTATTGCTGATGGAGTAGTGTTTGAAGGTAAATGTGAAATGATAAGACCTGGTGAAAAACCAAGAAAAAAAGAACAGAGCAAAGAGGAACCGGCATCAGCCTGAATTATTGGAAATTATTTAATTATAGAAAGGGTGGCTATGAGATAGTCACCCTTTTTTGCATCATGATGCTTGCATACTACTATTCTATTGTATACCATTATCATTAAGCACGGGTGGCAACTGGATATCGTTATGAAATATGAATACCTGAAACAGGTTAATAGCAATCTATATGAAATACCAGTAGAAACGGCCAGGGGAATGCGTGTTCCTGCACGAATATACGCATCTGCTGAACTATTGCAGGATATGGATGATGCGGTTATGCAGCAGATAACCAATGTAGCGATGCTTCCCGGTATTCAGGAATACGCATTTTGTATGCCGGATGGTCATTCAGGTTACGGTTTTCCCATAGGAGGAGTAGCCGCCATCGATATCGCAAACGGGGTTATCTCACCGGGTGGTATTGGATTTGATATTAACTGTGGTGTACGACTGGCAGTTACAAATCTTACAAAAGATGATATTAAGCCGCACATGAAAAAGTTGATGGACGCTCTGTATTCAAAGATACCTTCAGGCATCGGTGGCTCTGGAATTGTGTCACTTGCCGATCAAAAATTTGATGAAGCCATGGTAAAAGGAGCAGCCTGGGCTGTGGCTAATGGTTATGGTGAACCTGAAGACCTGGTTATGTGTGAAGAGAAGGGGTGCATACAGGGGGCAGAACCAGCATCAGTTTCTCAGAAAGCACGAGACAGGGGGAGAAAACAGCTGGGATCATTGGGGTCTGGTAATCATTATCTTGAACTACAGGTTGTGGAAGATAAAAATATCTTCAACCGGGATGCTGCTGATGTCCTTGGATTAAAGGGAAAGGGGCAAGTAGTTTGCATGATTCATTGTGGAAGCAGGGGATTCGGTCACCAGGTTGCTACTGATTATCTTCGAAAATTCGCGTCTGTGGTCAACTCAAAATATAAAATCGATATACCAGACAGGGAACTGTCTTGCGCGCCTTTTGATTCAGAAGAAGGACGTGGCTATTTTGGTGCCATGAACTGTGCTATCAATATTGCATTTCTGAACAGGCAACTCATATTACACAGGGTTCGTGAAGTGTTCTGTGATGTTCTGAGAAAAAGCCCGGCTGAGATTGGGTTCAACCAGGTGTATGACGTGTGCCATAATACGGCAAAACTAGAAGAACATGTAGTAGATGGGAAAAAGAAAAAACTTATTGTGCACAGAAAGGGAGCTACAAGGGCATTTTCGAAGGGTATGAAAGAAATACCCGATGCGTACGCGAAATTAGGGCAGCCAGTATTAATTGGAGGGAGCATGGAGACAGGCTCCTACGTTATGCTTGGCAAAGAAGAAAACAGCGCATTTTACAGCTCTGTTCATGGAAGTGGACGGGTAATGTCCAGGAAACAGGCAAAAAAAAGTTTTCAGGGGCGAGATTTGCTGGTGAAATTGGAATCTAAGGGTATACATGTTCGAACAGGTTCATATTCCGGGTTGGCTGAGGAGGCTGGTGGAGCATATAAGAATATTGATGAAGTGATTAAAACAACCGAATCAGCTGGATTAAGCAGTAATGTGGCCAGGCTTGTGCCACTGGGAACGATAAAGGGCTAAGGAATTTTTATATGGGATATGAATTGCTGGATGATGGAACATTTGCAGATGTGGCCGTTAAATGTAAAGCAGAAACGCTTGAAGATCTTTTCATGTTTAATTCTGAAGCATTTGCTGCCATTATATTGGATGACGCTGATGCTATAAAAAAAAATGTGGAAAAGATATTACAGGTGCAGGCAGAAGAACCTGACCTTTTATTGTTGGATTTTATGAATGAACTTGTTTACCAGAAGGACGTTAACAACCTGCTGTTTCTACCAGTTAATATGAAGATTGAAAGACAAGATGGCATATTATATCTTGTTGCATTAATGAAAGGAGAACGTATAGGTAAAAAATGTTCTTTTATTGTTGATGTGAAGGCTGCTACCATGCATAAATTGAGTGTGATCCAGGATAATGAGGGATTGAGCTCTTTTATGATTCTTGACGTATAAGTTTAGAACAATTATCGTTGACAGTATGTAAATTCCCTTAAATTCTTTTTTTATTATTATATAAATGTTTGAAAATGTTGAGGATTGATTTATGACAGATGTAATTGACGGAAAAAAGGTAGCTGAAGAAATCAAGAATGAGATTGCCCGGGAAGTTGATCTACTGAAAAAAAAACATGACAAACAACCAGGGTTGGCTGTTGTCCTGGTAGGTGAAGATCCGGCATCACAGGTGTATGTTCGAATGAAAGGTCGAGATTGCGAACAGGTAGGAATAGAATCCTTTCAATATACTCTTCCTGAAGAAACTACGCAGGAGGAATTGCTAAAACTGGTGAAAGAGTTGAACGGAAGGGATGACGTTGACGGTATACTTGTTCAGCTGCCCCTGCCCGCGCATATAAACGAGTCGTTGATACTGAATACCCTGGACCCCAAAAAAGATGTGGATGGGTTTCACCCTGTAAATGTTGGCAAACTGGTTACTGGAGACGAGGATACTTTTTATCCCTGCACACCCTATGGATGTCAGGAGTTGATAAACCGACATGTATCTGACCTGAAAGGTAAACATCTTGTGATCGTTGGAAGAAGTAATATAGTTGGTAAGCCAATGGCCAATCTGATGGTACAGAAAAACCAGCGAGCGAATTGTATTGTCACCATATGCCATACGGCAGCTCCTGATATTTCATATTATACCAGGCAGGCAGATATACTGGTTGTGGCAGCAGGCAGACCAGAAGTGGTTAGCGGTGAAATGGTCAAAGAAGGTGTGGTAGTGATTGACGTGGGTATAAACAGAATTGATGATCCTGTAAACGAAGGGAAGAAAAAGCTTATTGGTGACGTACGGTACGAGGACGTCGCTGAAAAAGCATCTGCCATTACTCCTGTACCGGGTGGAGTAGGGCCAATGACACGGGTTATGTTACTGAAGAATACGTTGAAAGCATTCAAACAGCACAATAACATTGCATAACTGTATTAACGCAGGAATGACAGGAATAAAAAAACCGGAACTTCAAGGAAGTCCCGGTTTTGTATTCTTAGCTGTTTACATGATTATCTACTGGGAATGCTGTACGTCGTGGTGTTCTTCATCCTGGATAAACATTGGTATATACTTTGCAAACCACATGTAGACAAGCACCATAATAGCAATTGACCCAAGCAGCAATGCCCATTCCTGTATTGAAGGACTGTATGTCATATATGGTTTCCATGGGAAATTAGGAACAGAATACCCGTGCATGATGACCCTGAATTTCATCATTAAGATAGCCATTACACCACTGATAATACCAGCAGTAAATAACCTGTCATTCTCACGAAATTTTTTGAAGTTCAGGATAACAATAGCACTTATTGTGAATGCAAATTCTATTACAAGTACCCACCAGCCATACATGCTGCCGCTCATTATATCCGTGAACGATCTGTCGAATAATGGTAACGCAATGGTCCATTGTGTATAAATGTCGAATACCCTTATTAAAAAATAGAAGATGAACATGGTTCCGGATATTTGTGCAAGTTTCATGAAAGATTCTTTGGGTATAAGTTCTTTCTTCTGTACCCACTGGGCTATCCTGGGTATGAGCATCATAAGGCATGTTCCGCCAGCTGTTGCCGCGACAATTGCCACGAAAAAGTACAGGTGATGCGGTCTGAACCATGCTGACTTTGCATACATGATGTCCCACATTCCACCGCCAAGTGATCCCTGGTGGAAAAAAGACAGGAATGTACCAACAGCTGCCATTATCCACATGAGTTTATGCAGGTAATGACCGATATAGTGCAGTGCTGGAATTTTATCCAGTACTTTGTGTGACAGAATTATCGGGAAAAGTTCGATGAAGAGGATCATAAAGTAAAAGGTTAGACACCAGATAACTTCTGTCAGCATTGACTGTGGCATTAGATGGCTGCCCCAGTTAGGGTATGCCCAACCAAACCATGCCCTGAGAGGCTGTCCAATTTCAAACACAAGTAGCACAAAGGTGAAAAGGTAGCACATAAACCCGATGAGTACAGTTGAGTTAATAAGCGGCTGCAGTTTGTCAACACGGAATATGTACAACATGAATCCCGTAAAGAATGCGCCGCCGCCCAGTGCCACGTACCCCATGTCACCGAGAATCCACAGTCCCATGTTGAAAATATTGTTCATATTGGTATATCCAAGACCCCAGAATAGTATCTGGATACCAAAAATAGCGAACAGGGCTGTGAAACCCAGGAGCACGTAGATTGTAATCTGTATGTTCCTGGAATAACTGTTCCATTCGTTTAATAAAAAATCTATTGCTTTGCTCACGATGATCTCCTTTTTTTATTATGAAGAGTGTGTATACCCGCCGATCATTTCCTTCAGCCATTTCTGGCTTGTCAGGTAATAGACCTTCGGATTAGGATAATTTTTCATTGAAATTCTCTTCTTGTACAATTCCGGATCAGTTTCGCGAAGCTTGTCAATCGGATGTAAGAGCCTGATAGCCCGGTCACTTTTTGATAAACGGGATACTTCTGAGTCTGGATCGTTTAAATCACCGAAAACCATTGCTCCTGTTGGACAAGCAGCTACGCATGCAGGTGTGTAGGTAACTGCATTAATGTCTGTCACTCCATTAGCGATAGCCTTGTCACGTTCTTTTTTCCAGATATGGTCGCAAAACGTACATTTGACCACGGTTCCCCTTGATGCTACCGAACGATCAGGATTCATTGCCTCTTTAAAAGATCCTTCGTATTCCGGTTTCCACCAGTTGA
>JAGYNX010000119.1 GCA_018399855.1 Spirochaetota bacterium | reverse complement strand
GATCCTCGTGGTAGTCTTCTTTCTTCAGGGATACGGTCAAGGCGTTGTCCCTTAACTGAAGATCCACATTTTCTACTTTCACGCCGGGAGCTATCATTCGTACTTCAACCGTGTCATCCTTCTCGTAAATATTTACGTAGGGATAATCGGCTCCCCTGCGTTTTGACGGTGTATCCGTAAAAAACCTGTCCACCATGTTTCTCATTGAAAGTACATCATTGAAGAGATCGTATGTTGTTAACATGGTAATCCTCCTGCTTATACCTTATTTCACATCTATTTTAATGCTTTTTGGTTTAGACTTTTCAGTCTTTTCAATCTCAATATTCAGCACACCCTTTTTGAATTTTGCCTTCGCGCTGTCGGCTTTAATCCCTTCCGGTAGTGCCACTGATCGCTGAAATGAACCGAATCGGCTTTCTCTGAGCCACTGCTTCTTGTTCTTTTCTTCGTGTTCTTCCTTCTTCTCGCCCGAAATGGTAAGGATATTTTCTTCCAGGGTTACATCGATATCCTTTTCTTCAATTCCGGGAATTTCTGCCCTTACGTACACGTTCTTTTCGTCCTCATCCACATCAATAGAAGGTACCCACTCGGAATCGAACAATTCAGTTGGACGCAGGGAGAAGAAGTCGTCGAATACCCGTTCCATTTCATTTCTGAAGTTTACAAATGGATCCTGTATATTCTTCTCATCTCGCTTTATCAGTCCTCGTGCCATACCACACCTCCTTATTTGAATGGAAGATAGTTGTTAGCACTCTACCCTGGTGAGTGCTAATTTCATTCTGTTATTAATATACATAGGGTTTTATAAATCGTCAACTTCCGGAGGAAAAATTTCATAAATTTCTATAAAAAAATATCATTTTGTGCGCTCCTGGTGTAGTTGGCATGACAAAGAGGAATTTGCCCTTCTCCATTCAAAATTGACACTGAAATTCATGTTATTACCTGATGTTTAATTCAGCCCCCTCGCTTCGAAGTATTTATTATGAATAAAAAAGTATTGCTATACACATCTTTTATTGTTAGTATTTATAAACTTAGAAAAGGTAAATGATATGAATACTGATTATACAGATTCAATTTCGCGACCTCGATTTTTGGTAACTCTTACAATTTATGGTGTCCTCTTTCTTTTTCTTGTGTATAGTGAATATCTTAACGCCATGTTCAACCATAAGTATGACGGGATGGGATTGAGTCTCCTTGAAAAAATCCGTTTCGCATTCAAGCCGTCGGTTATGGTGATCTATGTAATTTTCACCAGCCTGCTTTTCGTACTGGTTGCCAGGTACCTGAAACCCCTGTTCAGCTATTTAAAAGATGGAACTAACTACGATCAGGCTCGGGGAGCGGCTATACGTATGCCATGGGCAATCATCATTTTCCAGGTTTCCGTGTGGATTGTCGGTACAACCGCTTATTATGCGGTTCACAACTGGGTAGCAGAAAGCGGGATTCACTATTATTTCGGGATTACAACAAAGGTTGCCACGGGCTTGTTGAGTGCCCTTTACGTAACCTTTATAATAAACTTGATTCTCAAAGAGGCCAAAGAATCTCTTCATATCACCGATATCCGGGAAAACGAGAACGATATATTTTCAAGAATAAAAGATCACCTGGCAGTTGTGGCTGCATCGTTTTTTATTTTTGTCTATGGCAGTTATATTGCGTTTTACTATGCCGGGCGGTCCCAAACTGTTGACCTTGGAAATTTTCTTGCCCTTACGTTGCCCGCGGGTATATCGATTCTTATCGTGGGAATAATACCTATCTTTCTCTCCAAGAGGGAGTACATGTTCCAGATACGGATTCTTCACCGGGAACTGAAAAACCTTTCCATGAGTTCGGCCAGCCTCTCTGACAACATTTTTCTCATTAACTTTGATGAACTGGGAGTCATGGCTGTCCGGGTCAATGAAGTTATAAAACGTTTTCGTACACTACTGGAAAACATACAGGCCACCGTGGATAAACTGGCAGAATCGTCGGTGACCCTTTCCGTTGCGTCACAGGAGAGCTCTACTTCTTCAAATCAGCAGGCAGCCGCGGTGGCGGAGGTGGTCTCTACAATGGAGGATTCAGACAGGCTGAGTACGGATATCGGGACCAGGATGAAGAACGTGGAAGAAAAATCCATAAAGGCACGGGAGTCGGTCCATGAAGGGGTTGAAACCGTGAATCAGTATACCTCCACCATGGAATCAGTTCGATCAGCGAATGAAGAAACCATTACTTTTATCAGTTCTCTTAACCAGGACGTGAAGGCCATATGGGAGGTAATTACTATTATTAACAGTATTGCTGACCAGGTAAAGATCATTGCGTTCAACGCCGAACTTGAAGCGTCTGCCGCAGGACCGGCAGGTAAGAATTTTGAGATCGTGGCAACCGAGATTCGACGCCTGGCTGATAATACCATGGCTTCTACCGCGGAAATTCGTAATAAGATTGGCATTATAGAAAAGGGATCAAATTCGCTGATAGATGCCTCAAGGAAATCAACGGAACTGATCGAAGCGGGCTGGGAACTTTCCAGCCGAACCGGGCAGCTCTTCCAGGAAATAATGGAATCATCTGATGAAACATCCGCAGCTGCCAAGAGTGTAACTGATACTGTAAACATACAGATACATGGTTTTGAACAGATACTCATCACAATGAAGCAGATAGCGGAAGGGGCCAACAATTTTGCCCTGTCTACCACGGCCACATCTGATACGGCGGATGACCTGAAGCAACTGGTAACATCACTGCAAAAATTGGCAGGTAATGTATCCGGTAAATGAGTATGATTGATTCGAGGAGTTTATCATGAAGAAACTGACTTCATTATTTGGCGGTCTATCGGGTAAAATCCAAATGGTATTTTTCATCATCTTTTTTCTTGCAGCCATTATCCTGGCCGTATCAGTGTACCTGACTCTCAAGCCTGACATGACGAGAAGATATGAGCGTCAACTTACGATGACCACCGACCTGGTTGCAAACCTTACCAGGATGCACATCCGTACCACGGTGAAAAATCACCTCAATGGGCTGGCCCTGAACATGTACAAGCACGCCGAGTATGAATATTCAAGATACATGAGGGGTGAGATCAGTGAAAACAGGGCATATAATAATTTCAAAAGGCTCATGCTTGACAGAAAAATCGGCAAGGTGGGAGAGACCGGTTACATGGCCGGTATCAGCAGTAGTGGCCGGGCTGCCATTCATCCCAGGATACCCGGGAGGGACCTGAGTAAACACGATTTCATACAGGATGCCATAAAAATGAAAAATGGCTACCTCGAGTATGATTGGAAAAATCCGGGGGACGAAAAGAAGAGAAAAAAAGCCGGTGGACTTCTTTATTTTAAACCCTGGAATATGCTTATATGGGCCTCGTCATACCGGGATGAGTTCATAAAGTTTATCAACATAAAGGATATAAAGGGAATCATGGACAGTGTAACCATTGGAGAGAACGGGTACGCTGTTTTCATCAATTCGTCTGGTGAGCTGGTGCGTGGTGATGAAAATACTTATATTGTTTCGGATAAGTCTATCGTGCAGGAAAAGGAATACGTGCAATCCATGGTAGGTAAGGCACGGGAGGATTCTGATAAATCCCATATTCGACACATTCCTGACGGGTTTAAAAAGAAGGATAAAGGTATCCCCCATATTGCTGTTTACCGGTACATACCCGACCTTGACTGGGTGCTGGTTTCTCTCGTGTCAGAAACGGAAAGTGTAAAGGCAGTGAATACTGTATTCTATATCGTGGGATTTATTCTCATAATCGGTATTGTAGCAATATTTTTTATTACCAGTATTGTCTTTTCGCGTATAATACGGCCGGTATCCCAGGTAAAGGAACTGAGCGATGCCGTTTCTGCAGGTGACCTGACGAAGAGGGCGGATGCACGGAGCAATGATGAGATAGGGCAGATGTCGTTGCAGTTCAACGTGATAATTGATAACTTTTCATCCCTTCTAAAGGATATAAGTGAAACGTCCACCATGCTGCAGGAATCGGTGCAGGAACTATCGGCATCATCCCAGGAAATCGCAACAACGTCGAATCAGCAATCGGCTGCAGTGAGGGAAATTGTTTCTACGATGGAGGATTCCGATAAACTTTCCAAAAGTATCGCCACAAAAATAGAGGAGGTGACCAGGATCTCAGCGGATACCAGGCAGATCGTGGATAATGGCTTCAGCATAATCAAGGACAGCCTGTCAAAAATGGACGAGATCATGAATGCCAATGCAGATACCATCCAGGGTATAAAGCTTTTAGGCGAAAAAATAGACAGCATTTGGGATATCGTGAATATAATTAACGGCATAGCGGATCAGACAAAGATCATTGCATTCAACGCGGAACTGGAGGCCTCTGCTGCGGGAGAGGCGGGAAAGAATTTCCAGATCGTTGCTACGGAGATTCGGCGCCTGGCCGACAGCACGGTTTCTTCTACAAACGAGATACGATCAAAAATCAACGAGATACAGCATTCTTCTGATCGGCTTATTATCACAAGCGAAGAAGGAACTGGAAAGATCAAGCAGGGATTGGACCTCTCTAACGGGTTAAGGAAACAGTTTGATGAGATCCTCAGGTCATCGGAAATTTCTGTTAGTTCAGCTGAGCAGATATCGGTATCCATCAAGCAGCAGGTTTCGGCATTTGAACAGATCCTGCTGACGCTCAAGCAGATATCCCAGGGCATTGATAATTTTGTTGTATCAACCAGTTCAATGACCAATTTCACCGAAAGTCTGAAAAACAAGTCCACCCATCTTAACAGTGTTGTAAGCTATTACAATACCACTGAGAATGAGGGTGAAGCCAATGAATAATGAAGATATCTTTGATTCCCTTCAGCAAAATGTAGACGGGGACAGCAGGGGTCAAGAAGAACGTCCGAGAAAAATTATCAAGTTCCTGGTTTTCCTTATGGGGGAACGCCGTTTCGCGGTTTACGCGGATATGATAAGAGAAATCGTTCTGGACCTCCCGCTTTTCTATGTTCCCTTTGTTCCCTCGTATGTACGTGGTTTTATCAACAGGCATGGTGAACCCTATACCGTCCTTGACCTCAATGTTCTTTTTAACCAGCAACTGCTGGAATCAGCTACATTCCTGATATTGAGTGATACCACTAACCCGGCATCCTTTCTCATCTCGGATGTTGCAGAGATCATGAAGGTTGATGAAGAAAATATTCACATGATTACTTCAAGGGATGAACGGCAGCAATTCATTATGGGATCCATTACTGATCTTGAGGGAAAGGAAATATTGATTCTGGATATACCTGAAATTTTCAAAAGGTTAGGCAAAGATGTCGGTTCCTGATAGTGCACAGGATTTTCTTGTTATGGAGTCTGGGGATTTGACTTTCCTGGTGAACAGGAACCAGTTTTCCTCAAGCCTGTATATTGAGAACTGTAACCCCCGGGAAAAAAAAATACGATACTCTTTTGATACTATTAATTATGGCGGGAAGACCATTTTGCTTCTTGATTTTTTTAGTCACCTGCAGTCACTTTTCAACTACAGGTCAACTGAATCAGCGCATCTTGCCCTGGTGGTGCCAGTGTCAGATCTCTCCCGTAAGGTCAGCGATATTATTCATTCTTTAAAAGGGAACGGTGAAATCAGCAAGGAGTACATAGCACTCCGGGTAAGCAGCCAGTCTTCAATTGAACACATTCATATCTCATCCCTTCGCCCGTTACCCCGTCTTTTACGGGAGATTGGGCTTAACGGGGGCATTCTCGGGCTGCGGTTTGTTTCCACGCAGCATGTCCAGTATTTTATTGATCTTGATGAAATGATCGCAAGAATGCTGGAAGGTATGTTATGAGAATTATTATAGCCGATGATTCTGCCATCATGGTCAGTATAATCCAGCATTTTTTTGAAAATGATGATGATATAACCATCGCCGGCGTGGCAAAAAACGGCCAGTCAGCAATTGACCTGGCAAAATTCCTGACCCCGGACGCCATAATAATGGACATCAAGATGCCCGTTATGGATGGACTGGAAGCCACGAAGATTATCAGGGGGGAATTGAATATCCCGGTGCTTGTTTTTTCCAACGAGGTAAACGAACAGATTGCCATAAAAGCCTACCAGGCTGGTGCCGTTGAGGTACTCCTCAAGCCCGATATTGATCAACTGAATAACCCCGGGTTTA
>JAGYNX010000118.1 GCA_018399855.1 Spirochaetota bacterium | reverse complement strand
TATAAGAGAAGTGTTGCTTTATAATTGCGACTCACTTGATTACGTGGGTAAAATTACAGTCACAGATGGCAAGTGGAATTTTGAAGAAATAGACAACGAGTTTCTTGTTAAAACAACATCGGGAATGCCGCTTAAGGCCGTTCTTGCTACCCTTATATCTTTTGATTTGGTGTATGACATAATAGAAAACTGAGATTGTATTATGAAGACTGCGTTGGCACCGTAATCTTTTCCAAAACATTGCCTGAAAACGCGTCAACAATATCCTTTATGGTTTGCTCTTCTTCAATTTGATATACATCAATCATGTTATCCCTGGCGATATAAAATGAAATTTCTCCAATTTTGCTGGTAAATATAATATCCACGTTATAATGTATCAAAACCTTCACCACGTTCAGTCCAACATGCTTTTCTTTTTTTATAAACTCATTCAGGTAGAAATCCTCTATGACAATATCATCTTTATAAATGGTGATTATTACAAAATAGGGAGCCCGCCCGAAGTGATGGAAAATCCTGGAGTTTAAGCCGTCAACTGTACTAACCGGTACCACGGCCCTGAAAATATCATTTTTCGCCGGCTCCACGGTTACATACACATGTTCCACCATGCTAAACCTGTGAATAATATTTGAACGAACCCTGTCTGCGATATCCTGCGCGGCGTATACGGTGGCAGAAGGAGCGGTCATCACACTTATGTCCACCATATTAAATGGTCCCGCTTCACGAATGGCAACGTCTTTAACCTTTTTTACCCCCTTGATACGCATTGTGTCATCCTGTATCAATTGTTGTAATTCGGGGTCCATATTGGCATCAAGTAGCACGAGTATTGATCTATAGACATTTTCAATACCAATTTTTATAATAAAAAGAGAAATAACCAGGATCGCCCCACCTTCCATGTATGGCACTCCAAACACGGGCAGGAGTATTCCAGACAGCACGACCAGTGAAGAAATAACATCAAGAAAGGATTCTTTCGCGTTGGCCTCAAGAGACATTGAATGTATCTCGCGTGCAACTTTCAGCTCAATGAAAGCTATACCTGCAGCAAGTATAATTGATAACACCGCGGTAAATGCAGGTATTACCGGTATTGTCTTCTCTGGTATTTTATGGATAAGCAGTTGTTTAAATCCACCCAGGCCCATATCGGTACCGGCATATATTATAAAAATACCAATTAGCAGGGCAGCTATTGTTTCCGCCCTGTACAACCCATAAGGGAACCGTTGCGACCTGGATTTTCCCGCGAGGTACAGCCCTGCAGCGGAAGCGATCACCGCGGCTGAATCAGCAAAACTGTGTATGGCATCGACCAACAGTACCTGTGAATTATATACAATTCCCACCAGTAATTTTACACATGCCAGCAAAATTGTCACCACGAAGGCGGCAAATGCCACATTCCTGCCTTTTTTGACTTTCGACAGGTTATCATTCATAATCACAACACCTATGATTCATATCTGAATCTGGCCATCATTGGAGTTCCACAACTGGAACATTGAACCTTGAAACATGGAACTCCTGGTGTGTGCGGGATAACCTGTCCACATGATGGACATATACATTCGTCGGGAGGTCCACCACCCTGCCTTCTTCCCGGACCACGACCTCCTCCGAATCTTCCCCCTGATCCCCCACCACCGGGGCCTTTTCTGTTACCACGTCTAAAGGGCATATCCGCTCCTCCCGTGATTAATGATCACACGCGTTGACACCTTGTGCAAGCCTGTCGTTAATAAAAGCTTCAACTACCTTTTCCGGCTCTTCAGATGGCGCACCTGTTATTACCTTGATATTCATCTGCTCAAAAAGCTGCTGGGCCCTGCTGCCCATACCACCGGCTATTATGCAACTGGCACCCTTCTGTGAGAGCCATTTTGGTAATACACCCGGTTCATGTGGTGGGGGGGGTAGCAAATCAGTTGAAACAATATTTTTTT
Organism: Spirochaetota bacterium; assembly: GCA_018399855.1. Classification (GTDB taxonomy): domain Bacteria; phylum Spirochaetota; class UBA4802; order UBA4802; family UB4802; genus M55B154. The sequence continues at coordinate 4,299 of JAGYNX010000118.1, read as the reverse complement.
TGTCTACATCCACATCCACCAGTGCGAATTGCTCACAGTGACCAAAATGCATGCATAATTTTCCGTTGACTATCGGTACAGCTATTTTCATTATCTTACCTCTTCTATTTTATTAATTTTTCTATAATTGATTCGAATGCTTTTATTGCGGCATCATTTTCAGAATTTTCCGAAGATATAAATGGTTTACCCATATCCGCGTTTTCGGCAATCTTCAGGGTTATTGGAATACTGCCAAGAAAGGGTACATTCATCTGTTCTGACATCCTTGCCCCCCCTCCTGCTCTAAATATATCCACATGTTCATTACAGTGAGGACAATTAAAACCACTCATGTTTTCCACAACTCCAAGAACAGGCATATTCACTTTGTTGCAAAAGGATATTGATTTCTGAACATCAATTATCGCAACCTCCTGCGGGGTAGTCACTACAATTGCTCCATCAGGTTCTGGTATCAACTGGCATACTGCTAAAGGCTCATCACCTGTACCAGGAGGCGAATCGATCACCAGGTAATCAAGTTCACCCCAGTTGACATCTTTCAGGAACTGCTTTATGACTGAATATTTTAATGGGCCTCTCCAGATAACCGGGTCTTCACCTTTTTCCAGCATGAATCCAATTGATATGACTTTCATATTATCTTTGTATAACACCGGGTTCAACTTTTCATTCTCAGCAGTCAGCCTGGTTCCTTCAATATCCAACATTTTTGGTATACTTGGACCATGAATATCAACATCAAGCAAACCAACCCTGTATCCCTTTTCCGACAGGGTAACAGCCAGGTTCACTGCCACGGTGCTTTTGCCTACACCTCCTTTGCCTGACAGCACTACAAATTTATGCTTTATTTTACTCAGGGTATTCTCTAATTCCTGTTGTTCTGCCATTTCTTTGGCCTTCTTCTGATCCATACCCTGAGCGCTGGCATTCATAGTTTCCTGTGACCCGTTGTCTTTTTTTCCTTTACCAAACATGAATATTAGCCTCCGTTAATATAATTAATTTCATCATTCTTATTTAAGATGCAACCAGTCTTCTTCACTGTTCACAATTGTCATTCTTTTTGATCTTTTACCGTTTAAAAATTGCTCCATCCATCCTGTTTTAACTTCAACTGCCATATCAAAAGAAGGGCTGTATGGTTTTATGTCAAGCAAAGGAGTTTCATTTACCATGTCCACACCCTTGATATACAGGGTATCATCATCAATCTTAACTAACTCAACAAGGGTCATACCTATGTGATTAGGCCTGTGTGGAGACCGTATAGAAAATATTCCACGCTGGCAATTATCCATGTATGGTTTTGCTGTCAGTTTAACGTTTTTGCTACGGTGAAAATAATACACCAGTATAACATGACTGAATCCATCAAGGTCTCTCAGCCCCTCTTTATATTCTGGAAACACTTTTACAGTACCACTGGTATCGGTAGCCATTCGTCCCTGAATTGGAATACCATTTAATATTGTAGCAAATGGTGTTAAGATTTTTCCAATGGGTGTTAATAGAATTTTAGATTGTTCCAATTATCCTCTCCCACAGACTCCTGATTTCTCTTGATGCGGCACCATCAGAGTATTCCACAATGGATTTTGCTTCTACCTGTGACATCACAAAATCTGTATCATAGGGTATCTTTCCTGCCACATCTATACCCTTTGTATCTGCAAAACTTACAATTTCTTCTGTATTTTCTTCATGAATATCATATTTATTTATGCATATCGACAAGGGTATTCTGAAATGTTCAGATAACTCTATTACTCTTTTCAAATCGTGTATTCCTGACACAGTAGGTTCAGTTACCACCAGGACATGTGAAGCACCTGCTATTGATGAAATCACCGGACAGCCAATTCCCGGTGCTCCATCCACTATTAGCAGGTCAAAACCCTTCTCTTCTGCAATGAACTTCGCTTTTTCCCGAACAAGTGAAACCATCTTGCCCGAATTTTCTGCTGCTATACCCAGTTTCGCGTGAACCATGGGGCCATACCTGGTATTCGATATGAACCAGTTTCCACTTGTTTTCGGATTCATGATAATTGCGTTGTAAGGACAGAAGTATGAACAAACACTGCATCCCTCACACAGAAGGGGATTTACATCAAAGCTATAGCCGTCAGATATGGCGTCAAACCTGCATACAGACACACACTGGCCGCAACGCATACAGAAATCCTGCCTGATCTCAGCCACCTTACCGCCAATGAACTCTCCCTCTTCCTGTATAACAGGACCCAATAGAAGATGAAGATCCGCGGCATCCACGTCACAGTCAGCCATCACCATATCTTCTGCCAGCATGGCAAATGACGCGGCTATACTGGTTTTTCCTGTCCCACCCTTTCCACTTATAATTACAAGTTCTTTCATTATTTGCCTCCATATACCAGGTGTGACAGGTCTGCATGGTCCAATATTGAATCAAATACGTTGCGATAATTGGCCAGAAGATAGGTAACGATGTCTCCAACCGCGTAATGTTCGGCGACCACACGATCATGGGGAATCCTGCCGACAATGCTGATCCCATTTTCCCTGCAATAGTTCTCAACCTCATCATTTCCCAGACCATCCTTGTTTATCAAAACACCACCCGGCAAGCCTATTTTATTTATCATGTCAACTGCAAGTTTGAGATCGTTTAATCCGAATGGAGTTGGTTCAGTCACAAGAAGTACATAGTCACATCCAATAACTGATTCGATAACGGGACAGGATGTTCCCGGTGGGGCATCAATTATGGTAAGGTCACCTGATACTACGTGTTTGCGCACCGCTTTGATCAATGGAGGTGAGATAGCCTGGCTGATGTTTGTTCTGCCTCCCACATACCTGAGGTTTTCGATGTATCCTTCTTCAACTATGCCAATCTCCTTTTGAACTTCTGAAATAGCCTCTACCGGGCATATCAACATGCATCCACCACATGAATGACACATATCCGGGAAGACCATGGGTTTTTTCTTTACCATAACAATCGCACTATATTCACACAGCTGATCACATTTTCCACAACCATTACATCTATCCATGTTGACTTCGGGTATAGGCACGTATACATTTTCCTTTACGCTTATGCTGGTTTTCAAAAAAAAGTTAGCATTGGGCTCTTCCACATCACAATCTAGTATGTGTATTTCCCTTTCCTGTATTTCAGACATATAAGAAGCAAGGGCAACCGCTATTGTTGTTTTACCTGTACCACCTTTCCCGCTTGCCACGCTTAGAATCATAATTTACTCCTTGAATACTGTCAAAATTGAAGAATTGTGCCCGCTGAAGCATTTACAAATATACCAGGCAGCATTTCAGCCAGTTGCTCCTGCACCTGTTGTCCTGTACAATGATTGGCGGCCAATAACTGCACATCATACTTCTTAAATATATCAATCGCCCTTTCAACATAATCCCCGGGGGCACTGGACAAATGTGTACCTCCCACAATGCCATAAATCCTGTCAATATTTCTGAAATCGGCAACCCTTTCTATTATTTCAATTATTCCGGCATGCGCGCATCCAACGCATAAAACCAGTCCTGAATCAGTATCAACAATAAGTGAGGTATCATCATTGAATGGATCATGAATAAATGTGCCATTATCTTCACACATAAGACGCTCATCCCAGGAAATCCAGCCCTCGGGCCTTGGTATATCACTTAAAGAAGTGATAAATGAATTTATTCGTTCGACATTCTTAATAAAATGTATATCTGCTCCACTTTCAATTAAAAGATCATATGAATACTGTAGTCCAATATCAGCTGTAACAGGCTGACTGTCAACATTTGTAATAGCGGCCTTTCGCTTGAACGCGTCAGGATGAACATGAACCGGGATTCTCCTGTCACGGACAGAAAGAAGTGCCAGGAGTCCCCCGGTATGATCATAGTGACCATGACTCAGTACTATCCTGTCGATAGATTCCGGATCAATTTTCATTATTTCCATGTTATTCAGCAATGACTTGCTCTGACCTGTATCAAGCATCACACGTTCGTTTTGCTCGATCATCATGGATAACCCATGTTCGGCATACAGCCCCGACCCGGGTACAGCTGTATTTTCACTAATGACAGAAATAGTTGTCTTCATATTGTCACTTATACTCGCTTATTCTTTTACTTCATCAAGCTCATTCAATCGCTTCTGAATGTCATCAAGCGCTGATTTAAAATAATCAGCCTGATCTTTCAGCATGTTAATTTCATCTTCCCGTGAAATTCCCGCTGAATAATTATAGGGCATCGGGGCAGGATTATTCCAGGCATATCGTGGAG
>JAGYNX010000117.1 GCA_018399855.1 Spirochaetota bacterium | reverse complement strand
AGGGGGGTAATTACTTTTCTTTTATACATATACAAGCCCCCGGTTACTGTGTATTAGAATGATATTTTTGTTTTACTGGTTGACTTAAGAAACTGGTGCTGTTGCTGCCATTCGGTTATTCCCGTTTTCAGGCTGACCAGTTTCATAGTAACCACCAGGTATTGTTCCCTTTTGTTTCCAACTGTTCGCACATTGTCCCGTATGTCCCCGGTCAGGTAGAAATTGGGTGACTTGAGCATCCCCACGGGGATCGCGCTGTCAGGATCAACCAGTCCTGTCATGCCTTTTTCCATCTCTTCTATGGCATCTTTCGTAAGAGACTGGTCAACGAAGCGTATTCTCTTTTTAATAAGGCTTGTGGCTATTTCATCGGTAATCATTTTAGTGTCTATATGCTCCGATGTCTTGTTCCTGAATTTCTTTACCTGGATAAATGCAGGTTTATTCCACTCGTTTTTCAAGAATTTGTACATGGAACCTACCATGCTGTTTACCGTCATTTTAACTTCCCTGGGACCCCACTCACGTGAACCTTTCGCTTCACTGGCATCCTTGTACTGCGTTCCTCCACATCCTAATGACAGCCCCAGAAATAAGGTAATTGCAATGATACTTATTCTTTTCATCGGTTTCCCTCCTGAAAGAGATATGTGTAATTAATTCTTAATGGCCAGAATATCTTTCCAGATACTAACGATTTATTAGACGATGTCAACGAAGAAAACAGGGCATCAGAAAAAAACCGTAACACTCTCACCCCTGGTATATTGATCTATGGCCTGTATCAGAATTTTCATATACCCTTCCATTACCGGGGAGAAAAGTAATGGGTGAAAATCCTGTCGCTGCACGTTACGATGTAGTATCTCCCTTCCATTAAAACCCTTGATACAGAATTCAAAATCCCGTTGCAATAGCTCTTTTAACATGTCAAGCTGAACAGCGAATATTCCTTCTACCTCATTGTCATAAAACACGTATTTGTCAAGAGCACGTGTATCTTCATACAGGTACACATGCTGAAACTCACGATGAAAAATGTTTCCATCACGCTCCTCGTAACGAAAATATCCCAGGTCTATCAGGTCGTCCTCGGAGGGTGCGATACCAATCTCTTCGTATGCTTCCTTTTGTATTTTTTCTTCCCCCAATCCGAAGGGAACATGTCCCCCCACCGTGATATCAAGACAATCCGGGTACATATCCTTCCAGTGAGCCCTGTGCTGGAACAGCACCATTGGAATCCCGCCAACGATATTGATTACCCAGAGATGAACTCCCTCATGGGGAATACCGTGTTTATGGGCATATGATCTTTCAACCGGGATGCCGAGTGGTTTTGCCTCTTCCCAACTCCATTCTTCAAGCAATTCTTCCATTTTATCTACACCTTTACTTTTTATATGCCCTCATAAAATGCCGGATTTACACTACAGTACTTTTTTTTATTTTTCAGATATTTTATTATGTCAATATAATCTCCAAAAATCCTTTACACCCGGTCATGTATTTCGCTTAAGTTACTTTATAAATATTCAGATATTTATACTACAGGGTAATTTCTCACTGCAGAATTATACCCGTTATGAGAACGAAGATACTATAAAAAGTGAGATATACGGTAACAGATTAATGAAACAGAACACCAGGAAAACCCGATTCCCTACAGGTATAACTATTTTTATTCTGGTTATATGCCTGGTTATTTCTGCCTCAGTGTCTTCATCGTATTTTTACTTTATCACCCGTAAGGGCATAGAAGACATCACCACGGCAACCGAAAAATACTCAAAAACACTGGCAGAGGCATTTACAGAAGTTGCGGAGCTGTCATACAGAACACGTCAATACAGGCGCCTGCAGACACTGTTCCAGGAGAAAATTCAGGCCAATATCATTGATGAAGCCTTTTTCGTAAAGGATGACGGTTCAATCATCGTTCATTCCAGCAGTGAACGCGCAAAAGAGCTGAAAGGGAATATATTGACTGAAGAATTCCATTATAACATTGATCTCATTCTGTATCCACTCAGAAAGGGTTCCCGTGATGTATTTTTCAGGGATTACCAGTTTTCGGTTACCGAGGTGCCCTATCGCAGGGATATAAGAAAATTTTTGAAAGAATATATCTATCCGGGTATTGATGTCAGGGGGTGGCTTGTAAACCGGGCAGTATATATCAATAAAAAACCCATGGGCACGGTAAATCTACTGATACGGAAAGACAGCATATATTCACTCATAGAAACAACTTTTAAAGAATCAAAATATCTCTTGATATTGATGTCCTCCGCATCACTGTTGTTTTCTATTTTAACAGGCATATTCATCAATATCAGGTACAGGCAGATAGCACGGCGTCATGAACCCCTGCCTGGTGAAGAAGTTACCGGGATTATACCGGAACCGGATTATGCGTCCAGCCCCGAAGATCAACCCGTTATTGCAGGCAATATCACCCCTTCACATGTGACGGTGGTCTACGAGGAAAAGGGCAGCAACCAGGCAGAACAGGGGATCAAAGATGCAATCCCAGTTGCCGCAGGTAAGAGGTAATCATGCTGTATATTTCACATACACAGGCCAATGGCAGCACCGCCATAGTTTTCGCAAGAGGGCCGCTGCACAATTCTACCAGCGATGAATTTGAGTCATACATCTCACAAATCGTAGACAATGGAATCAACTCTGTTATATTCGATTCAGCATCTGTAGATTATATCAGTTCTACGGGTATCGGCGCCCTGCTGTATGTAAACAGAAAACTACTTTCGAATAATGGCAGGTTCATTCTTTGCAACGTACCCGAAAATATAATTTCCATACTTCAAATAATCAAACTGGACAACGTGCTCACCATAGTTCCTTCCCAGGAAGACGCAATCGAAGCTATTGACAAAACACCTTTTCAACCCCTGGAAGACACTGAGTCATCATCCCCGTCAGATGAGCCGGATTTCGAAGAACCACTGGATGATTTTCTCGAGGTGCTTGATAGCGACGACGTCGCTTCTGATGACATACTGGTTGATCATGCCCCTGCTTTTGACACCGAACCTGATGATGAAACACAAACATCTTCTCCATTAGAAACAAACGTAAACACGAACAGTCATTTCCCTCATCCAATAATTGTTGAATGTGCCGAATGCAAGTCTTTGCTGCGGGTTTCCTATCCCGGCACTTTTCTCTGTCCCGACTGTAATACTGAATTCACGGTTGAAGAGGACAGGACAATCATTTTTTAACCTGTCTGCCACTGATAACATCACGATAATCATGAACGCATTTTTTTATCCGACGCAGGAAAGATAATTGACTAATAATCTATCATCTGTAAATATCTAATGAAGATGGATAAAACCACCATACGGAGACACATATGAAAGTTGTTCATGTCTTGAAACGTATTGAGACAATTGACCAGGATATCAAGGAACTGCGTAAAATCGAAAAGTCTCTTCAGAGAAACAAGTCATTCACGCAACCCATTTATATTTCAATCGAGAAACAGATCAACATCCTGCTGGGTGAGCGAGTAAAACTGTTTGAATTAAAAATTGCCAATCCGCCGGAAAACATGGTAGCAGACATAGAAGATGATGAGATGACACCGGCAGATGAGCAGCTGCTTGCAAAACCGAAGAAAAAGAACCGTAAAACAGCATCATCAAAAACAAAGTCAGCTTCAAAAACAGAAAAAGAAGAGCAGGATGATTTCGACGATGACGAATTTTCCATGCTTACCCAGGACCAGATAGATAAAAAAATATCAAGCCTTGAAGAAGACAATAATACGAAAAGTGCACACTCCTCAGAAACTGAGAGCAATAGTGAAGAAAATGATGACAATGTGAAGCTTCTTGATATTGCACTTGAAAAAGGAACATTAAGAAAAGAAGAAGCGGACAAGGATAAAAAGAAAGTGCGGTTTTTTAAAGACAACTTCCCCGGGGGGGAGTATTGATGGGCCTACTTGCGTAACAAACTGGTAATAATGAATTCAAGCCTGTATTTCTCTACGAAATACAGGGTACTCCCCAGTTGTTTTTCTTTGTCCTTCAAATCGGTATAAACAATTTCTCCAATACATGGAATGAATTCAATATTTGAGTACACCAGATCTTTCATCTTCTGCCCCACACTGTAGAATTCATTCATTGTCATAAATCCGGAAGAAATTTCATCAGGGAATATTATATTATAAAATGTTTCATCGCTCATGTGTTTTGCGATCTGCACACGCAGTGACTTTGACCGTGAATAATTTGCAAGGTAATCACCACGAATGGTGCTTGTTTCATTTTCAATGACCACCTGTCCTCTCCTGTCCACACCAAGTCTGAAGCATTGCATTGAAGACGAATCAATCTCTTCTTCTGCCCGAAAGGGAGTGATGCTTTTGCCGGTATTGATACAAAAACCATAAATATTTACAAGAAAATCCCGTTTCATTTTAGCTGGCTTGAAAAATGTAAAAAGATTGCCTTTCTCATTTACAATGTAGAGGATAAATTGCTGCCCGCTTTCTTCGTAGGCGATAGTAACAGCTTTTCCCCGGCTGCGCTCAACAATGGCCTGCAGTTTTTTTATAAAAGGTTCTTCACCATAAAAATAATAATTGATTTTAGCTGCCGGTTTAAGGGTTAACGTTGCCAGCATTTTTACAAGGCTGTCATGTACATTTACCGTTACAGATTCCCTGTTTTTTGTGATAATAAAAATCTTCCCTTCGAGCATTGTAACAAAACGAGCGGCCTGTTTTTCATCTGATTTAATAATAAAATTATAACTTTCCCTGAACATACCCAGCAGCTGCTTGAAAAATTTCTTATAGGGAGCCGGCGTGTTCACAAGGCAGTAATCATCATATGTTCTCTTTAATTGCAGAGCATCATTCAAAATAATATGAAGGATTGTCCCAATATCGGAGGCCTCTTCATACTTCAGAATGTATGACTCACCCCAGCTGGTGTGATACACGTGATAAATTGAATCGATATGCTCAGCATCCTCATTGTTGAAGTTAATAATAACTGCATTCAGTAATGTAAAAGCAGGACGTTGCAGGTATTCATTTTTTATAACACTGCGTTCATCAGTAAAAAAATCCGACAATGGATTTAACAGTTCAACAACGAGGTTGGGGTTCACACGTATGTATCCAGACTGTATGTTGATTCGAGTATACTGCCGGTCATATATCTGGTTAAAAACAGCCCATACCAATAGCCGCACAAGGTCGTTTTCCTTATTCAGGGTTATGGTACGAAACACGCTCTTTTCACTTTTATTTCGCTTGTATAAACGCCATTCCACGTCACGGATCCCCTCACTCACCGGTTCAACATAAAGGATTGGCTCTGATGGGGCATCCTTGAAGGTGATCAGCTTTTCAACCTTGTTATCTTCAACTGCGAAATGAGTCTTGATCTTTCTGCTTAACAGTTTAAAATCAGCTTCAGATATTTTCTCTTCCAGGTTGAGGGTAACCATTTGCGAAGATATCTTTTGATAGCTCATCAGCATGAACTTTTTTACACTGTCCCAGAACGAGGTAACCCTTCTGAATTCCCAGTTGTCGAAGTTGTCCATATCCTCTATTGTTTTAATATCCCATTTCCATGAATGAACATACCTGGACATTACCGCCACCTTGTAGGGGATATTCTTCTTATCCTTTATTCCCACGTATTTAGAGAGCTGGGGATCAATTTTCAGGTAAAGGTTCTGTTTCAGAATATCCAGCATGGAGATGTCGTCAAGCACGTTGCTATAATATTTATACACCTCTTCGAACATGAGCAGGTATGAGTCAACTATGGTATTATCCAGCTGGTCCTGCAGCATATGCATTTTCACCTTCTGGCTGAGAAGTGGTGAATCGGTCTCGCCGAAAAGATATTTTTCAAGCACACCAATTTTGATTATAGACTTAAATGGGTTGCCAAGCGACTTGATAATCTGGAAAAGTGCAGCCCCGAGAAAATCCTCCCTGGATATCTCATGAAGATTTCCCAGATCCACGTATACGCTTCGCTTCATATCGTCAGGGATTTTTTTATACAACTTTTCATACTCTTCATCGGTTACATGATTAGGGATTACCCACCAGAAAGGTATCTTCCCGGCAATGAGAATAGAACTTCTGAAAAATTCATCTTTCAGCACAGCGCCCACAGTTGTTCCGAATGCTTCTTCTTCGTCTTCCGCAAACAAGTTTTTCTTCACGTGTTCGATGTCATTTACAAACAGGTGTACAGG
>JAGYNX010000116.1 GCA_018399855.1 Spirochaetota bacterium | reverse complement strand
ATCAACAAGTTTTTTATTATAACCCGTGGTTTTAGGGGATTAATAGCAAACCACGAAGATGGTAAGCTTCAGCAACTGGTGCTCACCCGAATTTAAATGACGGGTACCTGTCCACAAGCCCGAAAATGAAGGAAAGAACTGTTGAACTGTAACGGTAATAGCGTACCATGAAGTCAAACAGCAGGTTTGGCCATCTACGGGTAGCTATAACTGAGATTATTCCTGCTACAGCGATAACGATCAACCCAAGTGACAGCACAAGTAAAAGCAGGATATGAGGAAGTGTTGCCAGCATAATACCGATTCCGGAAATTCGAAGAAGCGCAAGAAGCCTGGAGGGCTTTGATGGATATACCACGTCATACTGCATCGAATGATCAATATTTCTGCTGCCGGTATACATGGGTCTGTCTTCAACAACTCCTGAAAGGTTTGAACAGATATATAAAAAGTACCGGATGGTTTTTTGCTGAACATCCATGAAATCTTCCATACCATAGCCGGTAAACAGTATTATAATCCAGTTTATGAAACCAAGAATTGTTGAAAGTATAAGATAGACCGCGAAAACAACCATGTGAGGGATAAGACTCAGCATATATAAACCCGGTAGTCGCAGAATTCCACCCGGGCGGGAAAAGGACAATGCGTAATCAATTGAAAAACTACTGACCCCTCCCGGCACCATGTCTGTTTCTTCATCGGAAAGTGAAACCGGCGCATATTCTGAAATTTCCCTCCCTGTTTCAAGGTCAAGAAACTCTTCACCAGTGGCCCCCCGCGATTGCGAAGGAATGCCTGGTTCTTCAAGTAGTTCCATCGAATACGCGTCTTTATCGAACTCATCAAGATCAATTTCCGGAAGCTCATCAAGATCTATCTCGGATGTGTCCTCCAGAAGCTGGGCACTTTCCTCGTCGGTAAGTTCACGGTGAATATTATCAATGGTAAGGTTTGGATCAATTTCATCAATACTGAGACGAAGTTCCTCTTCCTCTTCTGACTCATCCATTACAGGAGTTGAGTCAACAAGTTCATCTATGGTAAGACCTGCATCTTCGAGGGTAAGCCGCTCATCCTCTTCAACCTCTTCCCCGGGCTGCACTTCTTCTATTTCATCAAGGGGGATATCCAGCGAATCAAGATCCAGGGTCAGGTCCAGGTCTTCTTCACCTTCCTCCGGAATTTGACTTGAAGGTTCGGCTGCCTCGAAATCCAGCTGCTCATCGGTTTCATCTTCCATCATTTCTTCTGGCTCAGTTTCGGAGGCTTTTTCATCTTCGGCAAGTTGGATGTCAAGTGAGTCAAGATCAATAGTCAGGCTCTCGTCGAGATCTTCTGACCCTTTTGAAAAGACCTCGTCTGTTCTTATTCCATCTTCTCTTTCGCGGGATTCGCTTTCATCACTTTCAGTTTCCTGCTGTGGCTCAAGATCAAGTCCTTCGATATCCTCAAGTGCCTGTAACCCTTCATCAGAGACTTCTTCTACACCAATACCGGCTTCAGAAATCTCGTTCTCGCCTTCAATGGAAAAAGCTGATTCTTCCGCTGGCAGATCAGCAGGTTTTTCTTCTGCCAGAATATCTTCAGACAAATCAAAGTCTTCATCTATTCCTTCTTCAAGGGTTCCTTCTTCTATTGCCGGTTCAACCGTATCTTCTCTTTCGACTTCAACAGAGTCAGGTACATCCATCTGCAAATCATCACCCATGAGAAAATCGTCTTCTGTTTTACCTTCCCCGGCTGCTGTTTCTTCTTCTGGTAGCTGTGGCATGTCTGCCAGTATATCTTCGTCCATCTCACCTGGAGCAGGTACACCTTCCGGTTCATCCGCTGACATTTCGGTATCTGTTTCCGATTCACCCATCTCAACGGATAATGCGGCATCGTCATCAAAATCGAACCCGGCTGGTTCCATTGTTTCTTCAGGGTGTTCATGTGTCCCTGTCTGTCCACGGTTATCTATGATTACATTTGTCCCGCATTTTGGACAGCTGAATCCAAATTTTTTATCCTGGACTTTCTCATCATCAACCGCGTATGCAGCATTACATTCAGTGCACCTGACTATCATCGTCCTCTCCTGAGATTTTATCTACCAGGGAAATATTTTTCATTTATATCATGCTGTATAATTAAAAACGCCAGTGGGAGAAAAAGGATCATGAACCACTTCAACTCCCTGTCGTTTAATTCCTCGGCCCTTTGCATATATTTCATACTCAAGTACAGAAACCACAGGCCTCCCGTGAATACCACCAGCAGCACATTTGTTACTGGATTATCATCAAAAATACGGCTTACCCTTGCCAACCACCAGAACAGGTACAACCCCCCTGTAATGAGGACAAGAAGAAACAGCACAACAAGGTTGTCTTCAGGGATATATTCAATTGTGGAAGTACTATTCATTTTAATTCCCCTTCATATTGTCAATGTATCATAAAATCATAGCAAGTAAATAATTTTACGATAATTCTCCAGTATCTCCTGTATTAAATTAACGGTAAATTACCGGGAAATTGTTACTATTTTTCGTATTCAGAAAAGTTGTTGTATTTTTTTTGTTCATTTGTTTTCATTCGTACAACGCCAGTATTAACAGAGAGATTTTCCATGAATTTGACCAGGGAGTTCAGCTACTCAAACATTTCCCAGAGAAGATTCGTCCTTCTCAATGCTTTCTTCTCATTCCTGACCGGTGGATTTGTACTATCAGATCTCATACTCAGGGGAAAATACCTGTACCCGTATGCCCAGATGGGTAGCAACACAATACTGCTGCTGATGGCAGGGATTCTTGCGGGAAATATAGTCGGCCACCTGCTTTTCAGCAGGCTGAAGCAGTCAAGGTATGGATATTTAATCATCGAAATACTTTTTCTGCTGGCAGCATCCGCATGTATTGGGCAAGAATTCGCTTCTGTTGAAGCTTTATCATTACCAGTACTTGCAACATTACAGTATCCACATTCAATCCTTATCATGGTTCCTTTTCTTGGGCTTGTTCTTGGAATGAAAAGTGTCTATTTCCTGAAAATATCTTCAGGGGATTACATAGATGAAAAAAACCCTGTAGTATTCTTTATAGCCCTGTCCATTACCGGTATTACAGCTGGCATTATACTCAGTGGTATAATTGCAACATTTTATACCTGGTACCCGGTAATTTTCGTCGCACTTCCGGTTGTAATTGTAACCATGATATATATAAATCTGCCCTACAACCCGGTTCCAATGTACACAAGAGAACCGGGACGCGAACATGAAGAACAGGAAGAAAAAACCCCTCATTCAAGAGATGATATTTTTTTCACCTATTTAAACTTTTCATATATAGCAATATATTCCATTTTTCTTTATTATTCATTTATTAAATACTATGGATTCTTCCCCTTACCAGTCATGCTTTTAATTTCAGCAATGACGGCTGCCACTCTCATTGGATTCGGACTGAACCGACTTCTAAAAAACGCCTTCTGGCATGTATACAGTGAAATGCTGTATCCACTATTGTTTATTGCCGTATTCATCATACTTTCACAATACAACAATGTCCTAAATATGGCTGTTGGCGCATTGATAGTCGCGGTGCCGGCTGTCATATTCGGCTTCTCGCTGGCAAACAACATCTCCCATATATCACAGAAGCATGATCACAAGACGAGATTCTCAATACTGAACTTTTCTCTTTTCATTATTCCCATTCCAATAATGATAGCATTATTCTGGTACGTATTCACCTACAGGTGGTTTTTTATAATATTTTATGTTATGGCATTACTTAATGTTCTGTTTCCGGGATTATACTTATTCCAGCATAAAAAAGGAGCAATAAAGAAGGGAAGCTACTTCGTCTTTTCACTGATATTTATTCCACTGTTGATCACCCTTCATATAAATTTCAAGATCCCCTTAAGCAATGATCTCTTTATCCAATATTCTACAGGATACAATACCCTCACAAGGATAAACTATAACGCTGAATTTATTTCAAGGTCAAGCCAGGTCAGGTTGCAGGATGTGCTGGCATGTGAAATCCAAAATATATCAGTACGTAATCTAAAAAGGGCCCTTTTCCCCATGAAACTATATGCAATGCCGGAAAATTCATCCATCCTGTTTCTTGACGGGTACCAGAAGTTTTTCAAGAATCCAGTTCCGGGTGTCAACACGGAAGAGTTGTATTGCACTGATTACATATCAGACAGGAACATAGACTATCAGCGGCTTGCTGTTACGGGTAAAGACCTGTACATATCAAACCGGGAGTATGTGCTGGAAACACTATCCAGGATGGCCGGCAATTATGAGATCATAGTGGACATGCCCAACATCTTTGACCAGCAGGTAAACCGTTTTCGTTTTAATCCTTCATATACTGATATCATCAGGGACATCCTGACCCCCGATGGTATATTCATGCAGGTATACGATGTTGCCCGTTGTGATCCAGGTTTTCTGGAAACAGCCACCAGCAGCGTCCGTCAAAAATTTGCGCATACTGTTGCCTTCTTATTTGGCAACTACCTGGTATACGCGGGTACTGACCGGCCGAAGGGATTTTTTCTGGAAGAAGGGCATATTAACAGCATGCGTCAATTTCTCACAAACCAGGAGTTTTCAGACCTGTTCCTGGACACTGAGCATTTTCTATCACACATGATTGAAACCGACTCTCCCGCAAACACGGTAGATTTAGAACCCGTACACCCGGCTGAATACATGGTACTGAAAGCTCCACACAATGTACCTTTGAACGATAACAAGTACATGGATTCACTTACCTCCGGAAATGACTGGTTTATGAACCTGGTTGACAACGAACACATGAATTTTCGTAATCGCATCTCCCTTGCACAAAACCTGTCACGAAACAACAAAATATACACCCTGCTGAAACTTTCTGAAGCCGCCGAACTGAACGAAAATTACGAGGAAGAAACCGAACTGCTCTTCAAGCTTCGAAGAATAGCTGATTACCGGTATGACCTTCGCCAGTATATTGACAGAATTCTGTCATTTAAAGAATACCATTACCGCCAGATTGCCCGTAATTACGAAAAAGAAAAACAATGGGAAAAGGCTGTACACCTGTACAATGCCATTCTAACCATAAATCCTGATAATTTTCAGGCAAATTACAGGCTGGGTACACTGAACATAACCCTGCAGAACATGGACCTGGCATACCAGTATTTGACTCATGCCATGAAGCTTGATAACAAGAATCCACGTGTTCCCTACCAGATAGGGATATTGCTTCTGTCACAGGGTAAATTCAGAGAATCTCTTGAATACCTGTCAATTGCCAGTAACCTGCAATTCAAATCGGCATCCCTTTACCTGTATACAGGGCTTTGTCATGAGTCACTGGGCAACCTGCAGGAGAGTAAAAAATATTATGAGATGGCATTGAAACTCGACCCGAATGATGGCACCATCACCTCCAGTCTTGAAAGAATCAATAAAAAGATAGAAACAGAAAAAACCCATGGATATATCCCTGCCATCAGAAAAAATCAAAATGAAGATGAACTCGGTGAAAGCATACCTATCCCCATTAACAAGTCCGCGTTCGAGATAAGGCTAAGCGATGACGAAGCATCCGACGAATAAAAGCATCCGGCAATATATATTGCCCCCATGGCTGGAGACAATTCTAACCAGCAGGATTACCCTGGCATTCTCATTCACGGGAACAGTAGTTCTTGCGTATGTCCTGCTGGGTATTGACCAAAAGCTGTCCAATGATGGGATGGGTGTGGTATACCTGCAGCTTTCCTTCACCAGTTTCAATTTCAGGGGTGTATTGCTGTCCTGGGGCCCCGATGGTATTGAACTGTTCCTGTCTACTATATGGCTTGATTTCATATTTCCGGTTGCATATTCACTACTGTTATCCTCAACAGCAACGTTATTACTTCGGCAAAGAACAATCAGTGAGAACCCGTCCCTTGCAGGGTTCATGTACGCCGCCTGTTTCGCTCCCTTTGTGGCAGCCGCTTTTGACTATGTTGAAAACCTGCTCCATATCATCATTATTTCCAACCGACTTTTTTCTGATATGATAATTGCCGTGGCATCAGCCATGGCAGCAGTTAAATTCATTCTGTTAATCACCGTTCTTGTTTTTTTCTTATTCGCCACAATGTCAATGATAAAGGGTGTTATTTCAGTTCGAAATTCCACTTCCATTTAAAAATTGAATAAAAATTCTTGACGTACCTACAAATAAAAGTAGTTCTAACACAGTTTTTATCTTAATTGACTACACATATTGTGTGACAGTAACCA
>JAGYNX010000115.1 GCA_018399855.1 Spirochaetota bacterium | reverse complement strand
TATCCATGGAACAGTTTTTCAATGTACATCCATTTATTTCCAGATGTCTTTGCTGCTTCAATCATTTCAGCATACTTCTGCCGTGATGACAGCACATTTATCAATATGGTTTTTGCATCATCACAATACGCCTTTGAAAGGATATCCCTGCAAATTTTCTCACATTTCTCGGGATTGCGTAATCGAAAATATTCAGCTTCCATCACTTTACCTTTTTTGTAACATGGAAACTGCTTCTTAACCCGGGTAATAATTCTCGCGGCAAGGTCTACCCGGTCAGCTGCGGTACACCACTGAACCAGTGGTTCGTATAATGGCAAATAATCCGGTGTGTCAGACGCGATAGCCATTCCTTCATCTATAGCTTTCTTTATTTCCATTGAGGCAGCCAGCAGGCGAGCGTATTGAAAGCGCAAAGGTATGCAGCTACTTTTCCCAGCTCCGAATGATCTTATGACACCTGAAGCTAGTGTTAATTCTGCCGTGTGTTTGTTGCTGCTTCTATTGTTCAGAAGTACTGCAATAAGCTTTGCAGCATTATAACCACTCTTACTCATCATGAATGCTTTTCGATAATACTGATGGGATTCCATGCTTTTCAGATTCTCATAATACATACCCATCCGTCTTAACCCGTATTCTTTTTTTTGCTGTATATCATGGAAAAGGGCAGCAAATGGGTAGTCCATTGATTCCATATAGTCCCCTGTAGTAGTAAATACATCATCTGTATATTGTACAGGGATCATCATGTCCCTGTGATCAGTGACCAGAACCCTGAAATAGCTGTCATGCCTGTTTCGCATTTTCAGCATAATAGTAATACCTTTTTGAACATTTACCTGTACAATCCTGCATGTACGCATAACCGACGCGTTCGTATTGGCAACAACCACCTTCCCGTTAATTTTCACCATGTATTCCGCATTTGAATACACCCGTACTTTTACATTACCGGTTGCCGGAAATGATGATGATGCGTAAATAATACCACCATCTTCAGCAATAACTTCATCTACTCTCACCAATCCCCTGGATTGTCCCGCATGTATCCTTTTCCCATTTTCGGCAAGTGATACCATGGAACCGCTGATCTCAGGTACAAATGTATGCCACAGGTCATTGTACCCATACCTTCTGTATGGTCCGTTAATTATCCATTTTGTCACCGGGTTGATACATGATGGTTGGCCACTGTTTGAAGAAATCAAACGACGGCGTATTGATTCGATTTCAAGATCAATGTGGAGAAGCATCTGGTTTCTGTATTCAAGTGATTTATCCGAGTACACTTTACTTCGCAGTTCCCTCAGCAATGACAGAACCTTCTCTTGACCATAAACTCCGGATAGTTTCCCAGCCTGTTTCAGGTATATCCAGGCCCCTGGTTGAGCATAATAATTTTCAAGAAGAGTAACAAACGTAGTAAAGTATTCTTTCATATCACCATTACATTCATGTGATATCATTTTCTTCTCAGCTTGATGAAAATTGTGTGCAGAGTACAGCACGCTCACCGGGGAAAGAACCATTATCATCGCACATACCAGTGTGGTTATTATCCATCGTTTGTTTTTTAAAAAAACTATCATTTAAAATCTCTCAAGTAACGTTCAGCTGTCTTCCCATGACCCAGCATGCCCAGCACAATGCCAAGATGATGTCGAACATCCTCGTTCCATGGAGATTCCTCTTTTGCCGCGAGAAGCGCTCCCAGGGCCAGAGTCAACCTGTTTGAATCCCTGTAAAGGGTAGAAAGCTCCACATACAGATCAATGGAATGGGGGAAACACCTGATTCCCCGCACCAGCAAAGACTCTGCCGCCCCGAATAATCCCGCTTTCTTCTGTGCTTTCACACAATTCAGTATGTATTCAGGTTTGGACCCACCTGCCCTGATAAAACTCATGAATGACCGGGATGAGTACAGGTTTTTATTCATGTCAGCATATATCTTTCCCCGCAGGGAATGTACATCATTGCATAGTAACTCTTCATCCATCACCGGAAGTTCTCTTATGGCTGCATAATATAATCCAGCTTCATAATACAGCAGGGCTTTTATCATAAGTTCATATGGCGTGTTACCTGAAAGGTTCATTGACCGTACACTTTCAATTGCCGCTTCACCCATACCGTACCGCAATGCAATTCTGGTAAACTTCAGTTGCCCTTCAGGCATACCCAGGCGTGCCGCCTCGTACAATGACTGTATGCGGGTCACCTTTGTACCCTTACTATCACCGATATAAAAATGGCATAATGCCGGTGCTCTTCCACTTCCTGCCGAATTGGTCAAAAGAAATTCCATATTGCTGTCATGAAATCCATACCGATACAGGCAATAACCGGTATAAAAATTTTTCAGT
This sequence comes from Spirochaetota bacterium, assembly GCA_018399855.1. Taxonomy (GTDB): domain Bacteria; phylum Spirochaetota; class UBA4802; order UBA4802; family UB4802; genus M55B154. The sequence continues at coordinate 4,042 of JAGYNX010000115.1, read as the reverse complement.
GTTAATTCACCCTTATCATCACCTGCCGCAATGGCAGGATGTCGCTTCTCTTTTCGTGTAGATTTGACTCCAAATTTCGCACACTCGTTATGCATATCTGAAGATGTGGCTGAAATGACACACATGGAGAGGCTGCAGACATCCCGACCCGAAGAAAATATTTTGACTCTCAGAAAATTATCCCCTTTAAGAAGAGTCACAGGAACCAGGTATTGATCTTCACAAAATTCATGTCGGCTCCTGTCATGGAATACCTTTTTCCCGTTCACATGTACAATCATCCTTCCCGTTGAACCGGTTCCAAGGTACACCCTTTTTTCTTTCTCCGCGTATATAGTCGACTTGAGCACATACGCATTTTTCCCCTTCCTCCCGGTCAGTGATCCAAGATCAACCTGGCCTGAAGGATCAGCCGTGATCGAGGTCCATGATTCCTGTTTGTTTGTTGCAATCTTAAAATTGAGAATGGTATTTACGTCCTTGCTGATTGATAGCGCTTTCTCCGGTTCACCGGAAGAAATAAGCAGTCTTTTTTGCAGATGCATTATCCTGCGCGAAAGAAGCAATGAATTCCTTATCAATTCATTATTTCCACCGGCATGATTCAGCACATCAAGACAGGAATCGATTAATGAAAAATGGCGGGTACATTCATAGATCCTCCAGAGCGCCACCTCCATGACAAGCGTATGCTGTATTCTGGGAATCCATTGACGTAAAATTTCCAATTCACCCTTCACATCCCCCATGATGCGTGCGGCCACATACCTTTTCTCAAAAGACTCAGCTGTATCAACTGATCCTGCAACATCAGTACATACAGCACTGTGCTTTCCAGTCAAAATCGCTGGCAACACGACACAAAACAATACAAGCAGGACGGCAATTCTACCGTATTTACTTATTCCCTTTTTCAATAATCTTCATTCCTTTGTTCAGCACCACTGCTGCTTTTTCCTTTTCTCCCAGTGAGAGGAGCATGTTGGAGTAATCAAGATAGGCCGGGTGGAAGTAGGGATATTCTCTAATGCATCTCTCATAATAGATTGACGCATCTTCGTATTTTTCAACACGCTCTTTCAAAAGGGCAAGTTTATACAATGGAACGGGATTGCCGCTACCGGTATTTACCGCTTTCACATAGAATGTTCCCGCCCTGTCAAAATCTTCTTTATCACTATAGATATTTCCCAATTCAACCAGTGGGTATATACTTTCAGGGAAGCGATCATGCATAACAGCAAGAACCATTTTTTCATCATCCTGCCGTTCACCAACCCTGTAGAGTATATGCAGGTTGTAATAGGTGGTTATGACAGAGGAACCCTCTTCTACCAACGCCTGGAACAATTGCTCCGATTCACGGTACTTTCCCATCTGCGACAGGGCACAAGCCTTGTTTGTTAATGACAACATTCTTTCATTTTTCTCACTCGAGGCGATACACTCATATTGTTGTATGGCCCTCCTGAAATGACCATCGGTGGTATCTTGTAAATGATAATAGCGGGCCAATACCCATCTATTCTCTACTGTCATGAGTTGTTGATCTTCTAACAATAATTCATCACTTATATCAGGCAGACCGGCGGGGTATCTCAATATAAAAGGGATCTGCCCTGCCCCCTGCAGGCGAACATCCTCGGGCATATCCTTAATGCTTCCCCCCGCGCATGCGATACACATGCTGCATAACAAAAGAGAACACCCGATTAAAAATTTTTTCTTTGACCTTTTATAGTATGGTATCATAATATTCTTACCTGTATGCTTTATAATAATGAGAACATAAATATCTACAAGAAAAAAATGAAACTGACAATCCCGACACTGTTCCGCACCCTGATGGTGCTGCTTGCTGTAATATCCTTTTCAGCTCTGATGGATTACCCACATGTAGTTTCCACTACAGTGAAAGAATATGATCTTCATAACCCCATGTATGATGTATTCTACCTGTATTACGATGATCAACGAAGAGAGGCCCTGTCAATTCTTGAAAAAGCGATGAATAAAAAGGAATATCGTGAATCTGCATTTATCAACAGGGGACTTATTGCCCACTACGAGGGTAAACAATCCAGCGCCATCAACTGGTATCAAAAATCTTTAGCAAGTGGAATCAGGGGAACCACGTATATTCTCCATTATACCTCAAAAACTGATCCGGGTAAATACAACAGCGTTCTTGCCCAACTTGAAAAAGTTGATAATTCATACTGGATTGATTACGAAAGGGCGGCCGGATACGCGAAAAAAGGAGACCGCAATACTGCCCTGCATCACCTTGAAAAAGCATTCAAAAAAGGTTTTTACCAGGTTGATCTCATCAACCATGATCCTGCCTGGAGAAGGCTCAAAAACACAAACGTGTACAAAACTTTAAAAGATCGCTACAGGACAAAAGGCAAAGCCAGTGACGAAATAAATACCCTGGTTGATTCCACAATTGCCCTGGCCCGGTCAAAACCATTTGGTTTGTCTCCCGAACTTGCGGTCGCCCATGATATGTTGATCACAGGTCATACCAACAAAGCTCTTCCATACCTGCAAAGAGTGATAGCGACTTCATCAAATTCCCGTCATGTTTTTATCGCAAGGTACTGGAGGGCCCGTATATTCACTAAATCAGGGAAAAAGAACGCGGCAAAAACTGAGATATCAAAATGCAGGAATATCCTGAAAAATACCGGGGGCAATACATCATTCCCACAAACAATTCCGCTGCCACTTTTCGAAGATATCATTGAAAATGACCCGGTTTTAAAAAAGCTGTAAGAATTATTTCCCTATACAAAACCTTGAAAATATTGAATTCAACACATCATCCGGGGTGATTTCTCCGGTGATTGCTGACATATAGTCTATCATGGATTGCAATTCAAAGGCTGCTATTTCTGGAGGTTCTTTTTCTCGAAATAGTAATTTCAGGTTTTCAGACGTCTGAAGGGCCTTTTGTAACAGCGACAGCATCCTAAAATCAGCCAGGAAAGAATTCTTATGATGAACGAAATCACGCTGAACCACGCTGACGATCTTTTTTTCCAACACATCAAGGCCATCCCCTTTCAAGGCAGAAAAGGGAACAACTTCGTCACCAACAGCCTCAGCCATGGACTGGTATGTGTCATCATTTGCCCTGTCCATTTTGTTAATAACAAATATACATGTTTTGTTCCTGGCCGCCTCAAGTATTCTCTCATCGGCGGCTGTTATCCCGGTAACCGCGTCAAGTACTATCAGAACGAGGGCCGCCTGTTGCAGGTTCTTCAGGCTTAATTCAATCCCAATTTTTTCAATTTCACAGGACGAGTCATTAATCCCGGCGGTGTCAATTATATTGAGTTGTAGTCCCCGAATTGATACTGATTCCCGAATAATATCCCTCGTGGTACCGGGGATATCTGATACTATGGCTCTTTCATTATTCAAAATACAGTTTAAAAGGCTCGATTTGCCAACATTTGGTTTGCCAACTATTGCGCAATCAATCCCGTGACTGATAGTCTCACCTGTTTTACATCGCTGGAAAACATCCCCTATCTTTTCTGCAACCTTATCCATACGCCCTGCAGCTTCTTCACCACTTACAATCTCAACATCATCCTCAACAAAGTCAATTCCGCATTCAACATCAGCTTTCAATAGAATCAGTTCTTCACGTATCCCTGCTATCTTTTCGCGAAGTGACCCATGCATCTGTTGCACAGCAGATTCGATCTCCCATTCGCTTCGGGCAGTGATTATATGATGAATCGCTTCAGCCTCGGTCAGGTCCATCTTACCGTTTATAAAAGCCCTGCGGGTAAACTCTCCCGGTTCCGCCAGCCTGCAACCCCCGTCTATCAGCATAGCCAGGATTCGGTTCACGATAAGAGGGTTTCCATGACATGAAATCTCTACCATTTCCTCCCCTGTATAGCTTCCTGGTTTTTCATACCATGTTACTATCACATCATCAACAGGAAGCTCACCCTGCCTGATAGTACCATATACCGCTCCACGGTGGGACAACCGGTTTGCGGCACTGAATATTTCATAA
>JAGYNX010000114.1 GCA_018399855.1 Spirochaetota bacterium | reverse complement strand
CAACCCGGCTTTCAAGGTGCTTGCCGTCTTTTGTTTCAAGAACCCTGCCCTTTTCCACCAGGTTCTCTTTTAATAGTTCAATAACACCTTCCCTGCTCAGTTTTGCTATAGACTCTTTCAGGGTCCACAGGGTAAAGAAACGGCCCGCCGATGTATCGCCATCCCCTTCCTGGAAGTATTGTTTTTCATCCTCGGAAAAAAAGCGCCTGGCTATGGCCTCCAGGTGGCGCCGTGTGTCAAGCATGTCCTCCACGTCCACCCCCACTTTCCCGTACTTGTAAAAGGCAACAGCTACCAGGCCATGTGTATGGGCAACGCTGAATGAGGGTAAATTCTTCTCATCATGGCCCTTTACCTGCATCCGTGGTTTTCCCGATGACTCCGATAACAGTATCACATCACGCAGTCCAACATCAGCGATACGGGCCGCAACCGATTTCACCAGCAGCCTGGACACCAGCAATTCCGCCTTCTTTTCAGAATGCGTGTATCGCTGGTATCGCTCACGATCCCCATCATCCAGTAATGCCATGATCTCACCAGCACCGTCTATCACCAGTGATTCCTGGTACTCCGTGAAAAAACAGAATATTCTTTTGCTGTTATCCATAGACATCCATGCTGTATAACCTTAACACATCAACCACAGAGACACAGAGAAACAGAGTTATGATTTTTAAAATATTAAAGAATAAAAATAAAAAATCCTTCTCCGTGCCCTCTCTTCTACCTCTGTGTCGCTGTGTCTCTGTGTTTGAATTTCATTTAATCCTTGAGATGCAACCACAAAGTATGATACACTAAACCAGATAAAAATCAACAACAATGGAGGAAATCATGCTGGGCTCGATTGCCGGTGATATCATCGGCTCCATATACGAAAGATCACCCATTAAAACAAAAGACTTCCCACTTTTCGGGAAGGGATGCACATTTACCGATGACTCGGTACTCACCATCGCCATCGCCCATGCCATCATGAACAACGAACCATACGATCTGGCCCTGCGGGATTTCTACCGTGCACATCCACACGCCGGGTACGGGGGCATGTTCCAGCGATGGGCACAGGACGAGCAAATGGGCCCCTATAACAGCTGGGGAAACGGGTCAGCTATGCGGGTAAGCCCCGTAGGGTACGCCTTTGACACCCTCGAAGAAGTGATCACCGAGGCAGAGCAGACTGCCGCGGTCACCCACAATCACCCCGAGGGGATACGGGGCGCACAGGCAACCGCCGCATGCGTATTCACCGCCCGTAATGGCTACGATAAGCAGCAAATCCGCGACATGATAACCGAGCGGTTTGGCTACGACCTTTCAATAACCCTTGATGATATCCGGCCATCCTACAGCTTCGACGTCTCTTGCCAGGGAAGCGTCCCCCCTGCTATTATCGCTTTTCTTGAATCAACGGATTATGAGGACGCCGTGCGCAACGCCGTTTCCCTTGGGGGTGACAGCGACACCCTTGCCTGCATCACCGGCGGCATGGCGGAGGCCTTTTACGGGGGACTTCCCGGCGATATTGAGCAGCGGACACTGGAATTGTTGACAGATGATCTTCGAAAAGTCACCATAGCCTTTCGACAAGAATACTGCTGAAACAGTTACAACACATGAACATACTATTCATCCAGCTGCCCCTGGTTGACCACGGGTGGAACTACATACAGGGGAACATCCCCTCCGCCCCGGCAACCCTGGCGGCCTACCTGCAGGCCAGGCATGGCAAAAGCCACACACCCTCACTCATGCCCATGGTACTGGAAAACTTCGCCTCAGACAGGGTGCTGCTCCGTTACATTCTGCGCACCCGTCCCGAAATGCTCTGCTTCACCTGCTACCTCTGGAACGTGGAGCGGGTGCTCACACTTGCCGCCATGGTGAAGGAAGCGGACAACAACATAGAGGTGATACTGGGCGGCCCCGAGATCAGCGAAGGCTCGTGGGCACTTACAGAAAAACATGAACAGGTTGATCTCTTTGTCTCCGGCGAGGGAGAATGGTTTCTTGACCGGCTTACCGACGGCACCGTTGAAAATCACGTCACCCTCACCCCCGCCGGCAACCGCCTGCTTGCACAGCCCATCGATGCACTCATGGACGCGGGCCGTTTCATTGAGCCCTTTACCCGCAACTGGCTCACCCCCATGTTTGACGGTTCGGTCTCATTCGAAATGACCCGCGGCTGCCCCTATCGCTGCAGTTACTGCTTCTATTCGAAGAACTGCTACACCGTTCGCGAGCAACCCTTTGACCTGCTGACCACCGCCATCGAGAAGGGACTTCACACGGATGTTTCCGAGATATACATCCTCTCACCCACATTCAACCGTACCCCAAAATTCAAAGAAAAGCTACGGCAGCTGGCGGACGTGAACCGCGGCATCAGGCTGCATACCGAGATGCGTGCCGACGGCATCGGCCCGCAAGAGGCTCACCTGATGGTAGAGGCAGGCTTCACCAGCTGCGAGGTTGGCCTGCAGACCCTCACCCCTTCGGCACTTGAACGGGTGGGCAGGCGCACACACGTTGAAAAAGAACTTGCCGGTATGCGTCACCTTGCCGACGCCAGCCTGGAACTCCAGGTAGGCATTATACCCGGCCTCCCCGGCGACACACCGGAAGGATTTTACCGTACCATAGGGCGGCTGGCTGAAGAAGGTTTGGGTGAGTTTATCGAGTTCTATCCACTCATGCTGCTGCCCGGCACCCGCATCCGCGACGAGGCCCCGCAGTTCGCCCGCAGCTACCAGTCCCGTCCGCCCTATTACCTGCTTGAAAGCGATGCATTCTCGTTTGAACAGGTGCGGCAACTTGCAGAGTACATGGAAGAAGAAACGGGAATATCCCTCACACCACTTTCCCTTCCTGATTTCACCATGGAATATGAGGGGATACTTACCCGTGGTGTCCGTTTCAACGGTGATGAGCTTTCCTCCTGGCAGGGCAGAAGGTACGAACACATGGTTGAGACCAGCGTATTTTCATTCTACATCGGGCTCAACAAGGCCGTCCCCCAGCAGCCACGGCTTGAGTCTCTTTTTACGGGGTTGCCCACAGAACACACCCTGTACAACGTAATTCTGGAATCAGGATCCATGGTGGATGAAGAGGGGGTCAGAGCCTTTCTGGAAGGTCGGGATGATACGGGTTTTCTCTCACGTCTGAACATCTTCTCAGGCCCGGAAGAGGGCCAGGGCATACGGCTGTATCACGTGACACCGAACCTTGATGTCTTTACGCAGGCGGTACGCACTTATCGGATTGTTACCCCCATACTCCGGATCACCCGTGAAAACGCCCCACATGCTCTGGAACTGTTAAACCACACCCCCTCAGCAGCACTGGTAACCACGGGGTCATATGATACGCTGGCCGAAGACCTTGCAGCAATATTCGTTGATGACCCGGAGCTTCTGCTCTTCGAGAGTGAGCAAGAGCGAACTGCCTTCCTTCGGGATATCGGAGAGGAGTACGTGAAGCTGCCCTTTACTTTTCGGGTTGCCGGCATGTGACTTAACGTGACGGCAACCACGGAGGCACAGAGACACTGAGGTACGGAAAGACGTTATATAGAGATCAGGTAAATTAGAGCGAATGTTAACCCTGTATTGGTATCCTGACCATCAATATCACCTTCATCATTCGAGCTCTTCAATTTGAATGACTGTCTTCTCAATGAACTCTGTAGCAGCACTTTCTGCCCAAATACAAGAGTAATACCCGCCTCCACGTTATACCCATACGATGGATCGAAATCACCCGATTCAGAGTCACCCGATTCATACTTTGTTGAATAGTCACCCGTCACATATAACAGGCCAACCTGTAAGCCTACAATAAAATGTGGATTCAGGGGGTAAGAAAACCCTATTCCAAGCGTTGGTAATATATACGTGGCTTCAATTACAATCTCTTCTCCATAATCCGCTGGTAATGGAGGCAATGGTGGTGAAGCAGCCTGGTTGAAATCGACAAATTGATCAATTGAATACTTCAAAGACATGTATTTCCCGCCAGCGAAAACCTTCATATAGTCAGTAAGTGAATATGTTATTGCAAAGTCATAATCTCGTCTTTCTTCATCAATATCATAGGATACATCCACTACAGGGAGACCTCCTCCTGTACCATTTGTTTCCACACTGTTTGAGAACTTACTGAAAACCATAAAAGCAAAACTAAAAGCCCAGGCTTGATTATCTGTCTGGTATCCCAGTATACCCCCAAGAAGCGTTCCGTTACCGGATTCAGAAGAAGACGAAACAGATAACGCCGGCGAACTTGTCAGTATTGCCTGTTCTGTCCGATCAGTTAAATGATCACTCATAAACGAATCATGATACGTGTACCAGCCCTTGGCACCAACCATCAATGTGCCCGCGTACACCGCTCCAGCATAATAAACGAATAAAACGGAAAGAATGAGAACCAGTATTCTTTTCATTGGTCCCTCCTTACCTGTTTATATTATTTGAGCTGTAATGATCCTGACTCACTATTCCAGGTTCCGGGGACATTGCCGTTTTTCTTTATTAATTGATGGGATACCCTGTAGTCCCGTCGGGCCAGGCCGGTCCAGTGACAGTTTACAAAAATACCGGCATTTGACTTCCTCCTGAACAATTGCACCGTCATACATGCAGCAACGGCATTCGTTCTCCTGGAAGCGAGGGTAATTGTGGGTAAAAGTGAGGCCTGCAGTGGGTTATCTAATAGTGCTTATATGATAGTTATTACATGGAAAAAAACAAATGTTTTTTAAAAAAACTACCAGTGTGCTTAACGGGGAGGCAACCACGGAGGCACAGAGACACGGAGTTTTTGATACACAAATCGCGAAGGGTTTTGCACTCATCACTTAGCAATTATCTATTTAGCTTGACTTGCATTTATGAAGTATTTTTTATTCAATGCGACCACTAAGATATCAGGTAAGCCAATGCCAAGAATACTTTACTTACATGGATGGAGATCCTTTTTTTTATTCAAATGAAGGTAATGAGCCAGTTCATATTTATTGCGAAAAAGCAGGAAAAAAATGTAAGTTCTGGATTGATGCAAATAATTTTGGCATAAAGGAATAACTATGTAGTTTCCCCCTCCGGGTACGGATTACACTGGCCCGATATTGACGAGGATCTTTCCATTCATGGTCTTATCGTGTTTGACACCAATTTTTATGATATTTGATCCAGATACTTATAATCCTTAAATCTATAAATCATTGCTTCATTTGAAACATTGAACTTTTGGGATATTTTTTGAGCAATTCCATCTAAAACAAAATCTATATATGTATTTCTATCTATACCATTTTCTTTTGCCTGATCAATTTTATTTTTAAAATTTTTCAGTGCTTCTGGAAAGTAAATATCTAAATGACTATCCGGGATCAGAATACAACCAGCAACAACATTTGCCTGGTATTCAAATAACTTAAGATCATCATCAGGTAAGGATGAATATATTTTAATCCACTCATCTATTGATATCCCGCTTTCAATATTTGATTTATAATAGTCGAGGTGCAGGTAATAATGCGAAATTTCATGGGCAATCGAAAACCTGTATCTATTTTCGAATTTCAGGTTACAATATAAATCCTGATCTACAAATATTTCTTTTGTATTTGGAGATAAAAATGCTTCTCTTGTAATTTGTTCTTTAAAGTTTGCTACAGGAATTATGGTGAACTCTAAATTTTCTGCTAAAAGATCAATATCAATTGGTATTTCAGTTTCAATACCTGATGCCTCTGACAATATATGTTCAGCTATTTCTTTAAGCTTGTTAAACTTCATGTAGAAAACACTCATTATGGCCCCTTTCCACCTATGACTTCTTAATAATACCTAATAATTCTTTGAGTTCCTCCTCGGTTAGTTTTTCCCCCCTGGCACTTCTAAAAAATAAAGGTAACCTATCAGCTATTTCTTCATTTGATAAAACCTCTGGGGGTATAGTCTGTCTTGCTATATGGGCAAGATCGCGCATTTTAGTCCACGTTTCTGAATCGGGACTGATATTAAGCGCTTCAGCATATTTTAAAAGAATATCTTCAGAAGGCGGGTTTATTAAACCTCTTTCCATTTTCGAGATGTTGCTTGGATCGAATTTGTTGTCTAAGCAGAATTTTCTCAAACTTATACCCAGTTTTTGTCTTTCCTTTTTAAAAAAAGTTCCAAAAGTTTCCATAGTAATACCTCCTTACTTGCAGTGTGGTAAAGATATAACCACACTGCTTGAATGTCAAGCATAATGTGGTAGAAAGTATACCACATTATATTTTACACAAATACGATTAAAAACTATCTGATTCCCGATGATTTTAATTCAAAATATTCCTTGAGATAATATGATTAATAACATGTAATAGACCTCATAAATTTTGATATTGGTAATATGGATTGCGATGAGAGAAATATACTCAAACTTGGCTCATGGAAACTGGAAAGGGCAAACCTTACAGTGAGTTTCAA
>JAGYNX010000113.1 GCA_018399855.1 Spirochaetota bacterium | reverse complement strand
ACCGACGTCAAAATGGCTGTTGAAAACGCCAATTACCTGTATACCGACGTCTGGACCAGCATGGGAAGAGAGAAAGAAGCCGCTAAACGACGAAAAGCGTTTGCAAAATATAAAGTTGATGACAACCTTGTAAAGAAATGCGCAGATAACTGCAGAATATTGCACTGTCTTCCCGCTCATCGGGGAGAAGAGATCGAAGCCAGCGTGATGGAATCAGATAGATCCATCATATTCGACCAGGCTGAAAACAGACTGCACGCGCAGAAAGCAATACTATGTTCATTACTAAAATAAACGAAACTGATTTACCACAGAGGCTCAGAGAAACAGAGGGGAATATGGTTGTCTGGTTGCATATCATTGAACCCGAAGGGTTTAACAGCTAACAATAATGCCATATTATACCATAAAGACAGACAAAAAAATCCTTTCTCTGCCTTTCTCTGTATCTCTGTGCCTCTGTGGTAATACGCAAACGAAAAGGAGTTTGTTGTTATGAGTGTAAAGAAAGTTGTTCTGGCTTATTCCGGGGGACTGGATACTTCGGTTATTGTTAAGTGGCTCATTGATACCTATGGCTGTGAAGTTGTATGCTACGCGGCAGATGTGGGACAGGAAGAAGAGCTGGACGGACTTGAAGAAAAGGCCATTAATACCGGTGCCAGCAAATGTTATATCGAAGATCTTAAAGAAGAGTTCGTTACCGATTATATATATCCTGCCATAAAGGCCAATGCCATATACGAAGACCGTTACCTTCTCGGCACCAGCCTTGCCCGGCCGATCATCGCCAAAAGGCAGATTGAGATCGCCCGGAAAGAAGGTGCCGACGCGGTCTGTCACGGTGCCACAGGCAAGGGAAACGACCAGGTTCGTTTTGAACTGGCCTTCAAGGCACTTGCCCCTGAAATATCAATCATCGCGCCCTGGAGAATCTGGGACCTTAATTCACGTTCCCTTCTTTTTGATTATGCCAGTAAGCATAATATCCCATTGCCCATAACGAAAGACAAGCCTTACAGCATGGACAGAAACCTTCTGCATATATCGTATGAAGGTGGTGTACTGGAAGACCCCTTCAAAGAACCTGATGAGGATATGTTTATACTTACCTCTTCTCCCGAGAAGGCCCCGGACAAGGCACAATATATTGATGTTGATTTCAAGGAAGGCATTCCTGTTGCCCTTGACAGCAAGGCATACGGCCCTGTAGAATTGATGCAGAAACTGAACAAGATAGCCGGTACACACGGCGTCGGGCGTATTGACATAGTGGAGAACAGGCTGGTGGGCATTAAGTCACGGGGGGTATATGAAACCCCTGCAGGCACCGTTCTTCTAATGGCACACCGGGACCTGGAATCAATAACCCTTGACAGGGACACACAGCATTTGAAGGACAAGCTGTCTATTGAGTACGCCATCCTGGCCTATAACGGCCAGTGGTTTGCTAAACGACGTGAAGCACTTGATGCTTTCATGAACGAAACCCAGAAAAACGTGACTGGTACAGTCAGGTTGAAGTTATACAAGGGCAGCTGTGCTGTGGTGGGGAGAACCTCACCGGTTACACTATACGAGCCGGATATAGCAACCTTCGATGAAAGTGAATTGTACGATCAGAAGGACGCCACGGGCTTTATAAATGTGTACGGGCTGCCGGGAAAAATTGAAACTCTATTAAAGAATAAGAGGAGATAGTATCTCCCGGGGAATATAACATGTCATCATTAATCCAGCAGCTTGAACAAAACTATGTCGAACGATCCAGCAACAAGTCCATGTTCAGGGATACATGGAACAAAGTGTGTGCTGAATTCCCCCCTGTTGCCGAGTTCGATTATAACAGCAACATATTCCCTTCTACCCGGCTGGCCAAAGAAGCCGGGGATATGGGCCTCGCTATTCTCTGGGTAGTACAGTTTTCCCTTTTCCGATGCATTATTAAGGACACTATAGGCTTGATGGATCAGGATCATCCAATTTTTTCCAGGATTCGATCACTTGAAGACAACAGTATTGGGGCAATGGCACACACAGAACCTCGTGATAATCGTCTTATCATTAAACGTGACGATTCCTCGGTTGTATTGAATGGCACCAAAAGATACATATCCGGCGGACTGGATGCTGATATATTACTGGTAACCGGCCGCTACCCCGGAGACGAACAATACACGAAAATGATATTCATGCCTGTAGAGTCGCTTCCTGAAGGTTCACTGCTTTCGCAAGACCTGGAGATACTCAATACAATTTCTCATGGAACACTGACCCTGGATGATTTTCAATGCCACAGTGAATATCTTTTTCCTGTTAAGGGCAAGGCACTGCGAAAAATACTTAAAAGATGGAGCATGATTGAGAGAACATTGATCGTTGAAGCTTATATTGGATTCATGCACTATATTGCATCTGCCTGTTCACAATCAGAAGAGGTTTGCGGACAGATGGATGATCTTCGTGAACTGATTGATTTTCATCAATCCTTCAGCCGCCAGCAGATGCAAAATGCCTGGAATGGTGAATTCGTTGAAACCGGCGGCGACATGGCAAAAATTCTGGGGATAACCCAGACACTTGTTCATTATATTTCACATAACAACCAGGCTTTACCCCCCGAAGTGGTGGCAAGGGCCAGGGACCTGCAGCTTTTCAACAAGCTGAGGGTTTAATCTTTAGTGCTCTTCCCGGATTCCCGGGAATGATCGCTGAAATCATGATGCTGACCATCGCACCGTGCCTCCGTGTCTCCGTGAGAACCCCAGTCCAGTTTTATGCAGGCAATGATCAATGATCCCACTTTTTCAGTAAACTTCTTGCCGAACATGTTATATTATTATTAATGACTAGTATATGCTATAATTCATTATAGAAGTAAAATCGAGGGCTATTGTAATGTTTGATAATGTGCAGCATGTGATTGATCAACTTGAAAAGCATAAGTATATCTGCTCCAGGGATATTGCCACTACCATATACCTTGCCATGAAGATGCAAAAACCTGTGCTGGTGGAAGGACCGGCCGGTGTGGGTAAAACCGATCTTGGAAAATGTATAGCACTGGCACTAAACATGGAACTGATACGGCTTCAATGCTACGAGGGACTAGATGAGGCCAAGGCATTGTACGAATGGGAATACGCCAAGCAGCTTTTGTATACCCAGATACTGAAGGACAAGTTGAGCCAGATGCTTAGCAACGAGGATACCCTTACCGACGCGATAAATAAGCTTTCAGAGGAAGAAGACGTATTCTTTTCTGATAAGTTCTTGATTCCAAGGCCAATTCTAAAGGCCGTAGCGAGTCCTTCACCGGCGGTACTGCTGATTGATGAGATAGACAAATCAGATTCAGAGTTTGAAGCCTTTCTTCTTGAAGTATTATCTGACTACCAGATAACCATACCTGAAATTGGCACCATCGTGGCAAAGCATAAACCATTCGTTCTCCTGACATCCAATAACGCCAGGGAGATGTCGGACGCGTTGAAAAGAAGGTGTCTTCACCTGTACATAGATTTTCCTTCAAAAGAACTTGAAGAGAAAATAATACAGATCAAGGTACCCGAATGTGGATCATACCTTACCAGTGAATTGATTGAAACGGTACATAGAATTCGCCAGCTGCCATTGAAAAAGGAACCCAGTATAAGTGAAACACTCGACTGGGCAAAGGCTCTTTCACTGCTTGGATGCGAAGTGTTGAAAAAGGAATCAGCCATTGATACGCTGAATTTCATATTAAAATACGAAAAGGACATCGAACTGGTTAAGAAAAAATCTGATGACATCTTTATTCATTAGAACAGCATATGAAGCATGAAAATGACATACAGCATCGCGTTAAAAAAAAGTTTTTTGACTTTACTGCAATCCTGAAAGACGCGGGTATAGAGCTATCCACGGTTGAAGTAATGGATATGTTCGAAGCACTCCAGTATGTAGAGTTCAACGATAAAAATGCCTTCAAGCAGACCCTGTCATCCACACTCATAAAGGATTATACCGATCTTCCCGTTTTTGAACGATGTTTTGAACGGTTTTTTGAAAAAAAGACCGGCGATTCAGATAACTTCCTGGACACCCTGATCGAGAGATCTATTGATCAGCTCAAATCACATGATGATCAAAAGATTACTGATGAACAGATGATCATGCTCCAAGAACAGGTTGAGAAATTCCTGGATGAACAGCCTTCTGAATCACTGTTTGAAAAAACCCCTGAACAACTGCTAAGCCTTTTCCTTGAAAGCCTGGAAGAGTCTTCCGAATCAGGGGGCGGCGGACTTGGATTCATGCTGTTCAGTTCACGTGGTCACACGTCCTCCCCCGGTATTTCAGAAGAAGACAGCGATGAAACCGGTGATGACGCCACCCTTGATGACGATCTCTACCAGATGATGCTTGAGATGCTCAAGAACCGCAGGAATGAGAAAACCATCGGTACAGAACAAAAAAAACATGATGAATACCTGCTGAATAAGTTCATATACCAGCTTACCCCCGAAGAAATAAAAGAGATGCGTGAACTCATAATGAGATTCGGCCAAAAAATGAAAAACCGGATATCACTGAGAAAGAAAAAAATTAAACATGGCAGCCTGGATGTGAAAAGGACATTCAGATCCAACATGCAATATGACAGTATACCCTTCAGGCTTTTTTACAAGGACAAAAGGATTGACCGGCCGCAATTGATCGTTCTGTGTGATATATCCAGTTCGGTTAACCAGTATTCCCGGTTCATGCTGTTGCTCACTTATACACTGCAAAGCCTTTTTTCCAAGGTACGGACATTTGCCTTCATCAGTAACATGGTTGAGATTACCGAACTCTTCAGGGAAATGGATCCTGAACGGGCATTAAGCTCAATATTCTCTGATACAGATTTTACATACGGATGGGGCAGCAATTATGGCAATAGTTTCAACCAGTTCATGGAAAATTACAGCGACTCGCTTTCCCATAAATCAACAGTACTTGTTATTGGTGATGCCAGGAATAACAACCAGGACCCCGGCATGAAGTCGTTCCTTCGTATAAAAGAACGGTCCCGCAACCTGTTCTGGCTTAATCCCGACAAACGGCATCTATGGGACTGGAGTGACAGTATCGCCACCGTGTATAAACCTCACTGTACCGAGATGAGAGAAGTTAATAATGTAATTGATCTGGCCGATTTCGTTGACAAACTGTTTGTAAAAAAATAAATCGGGATATATCCACACTGATGAATTATCGAAGAAAAATCAAGCGGTTTCGTCTGAAAGCAATACGTGAAATTGTCAGTAACAGTCTGCGCATCAAACTTGTAATGAGCCTCATAACAGTGGTACTTGTTGTCGGCATCTCATCAACGATTATCGGTATCAAGATAATAAATGACAACGTGATCGGGCAGGCCTATGAATCAGTACGCAGTGACCTGAATGCTGCCCATTTTATTTATGACAAGCAAATTGACGAGATCAAGATCTATATCGAACATGTTGCATCCCTGCCGTATATGCAACAAGCCATTACCAACAGGAATACATCACTTCTGCTCAATAAGCTGCAGGAAGTCAAAAAAGAGGCTGGCATTGACATATTGAATATTATTCTGCCAGATGGCAGAATGCTGGTTCGATCGAACAATCCATCCTCCACCTCCCCCATGGATGATGATATTCTTTTGAAAAAAACTCTTGCTACAGGCATCGGTCATTCCGGGACAGGAATTATATCAGCAAAGACCCTGCATGAAGAAGGCAGTAAACTTGCACAACAGGCAAAAATTGAACTAGTTTCAACAAGCAAGGCACGTCCTATCAACAACACCAACCTGCATCGAGGCCTTGCCCTCAAGGCTGCAGCCCCTGTATTTATCAATGGCAGGCTAGCCGGGGTGCTATACGGCGCAAAACTTCTTAACCGAAATTACTCCATTCCAGACAACATAAAAAGCCTGATATTCAATGAACAAAAGATTGACGGGGTTGAGTATGGAACAGCAACCATCTTTCTTGATAACATTCGCGTATCTACCAATGTAACGTTAAAAAACGGGGAAAGGGCAATCGGTACATGTGTATCAGAAGAAGTATACAGGAAAGTTGTTGTACAAAAGAAAATATGGCTTGATAAGGCGTTTGTTGTTAACAACTGGTATATATCCGCGTATAAACCTATTTATGATGTTGCCGATACGGTGGTAGGAATACTCTATGTTGGTATACTGGAAGAAAAATTCAATATTATCAAGCGGGAGACAACCTACACGTACATGGCTCTTATTCTGAGCACCCTGCTGCTATCAATTCTTCTTGCTATCCGGCTGATTAAGAATATTATAACCCCGATAAACAATCTCATGCAGGCTTCTAAAAGCGTAACAGATGGGCATTATGACAGAAAAATACATTTCTCATCGAAAGATGAACTTGGCCATTTATGCAATGCCTTCAACGACATGACCGACGCCATAGTTAAACGTGACCGGCAGCTTAAAGAACAAACCCAGCGT
>JAGYNX010000112.1 GCA_018399855.1 Spirochaetota bacterium | reverse complement strand
ATCAATATTACCGTATGTCCGCCATGGTCCCTGAAGGGCATGACATGTTCATCGGCGGCATGCGGGATGACTCCTTCGGGCCGGTGGTGGTGTTCGGTTACGGGGGCATATACACCGAGGTGTTCGAAGATGTTGAACGGGTGCTCTGTCCTGCCGGCACTGCTGAGATCAGGGAAAAGCTTGAAAGGCTGAAATGCCATACAATTCTGCGGGGGACACGGGGAAAGCCTGGTGCTGATATCGATGCCCTTGTTGACATCATTCATCGGGTAAGTGTTATCATGAAGAGATTCCCCTGCATCAGGGAACTTGACCTGAACCCGGTGCGTGTATTTGAAAGCGGAGAAGGGGTGCTTGCTCTTGATGCACGGGCCCGCATTGTGCATGATGCAGAAGAAGCTGCAGGTGAAACGATACGGGAAGGTGCCGGTGACGAGCAGTACCTTTCATGCGGCAGTTAAACGCTGTCGGGGCTATGGTCTTTTGTCTACGTGGTAGAGCCGTAGCACCATGGCACCAAGCAGTATAATGGTAAGGGTCATGAAGGCTGCGATGTAGAGTATAAGCTTTTCGGTGGCCCTGTAGTTTTCTCCCTCTTTTCTTTTCTGCTTCTCCAGTGAGCGGATCTGGCGGTAATAGAGCCTGTTGAAATGACGGTACGAGGCACTTCTGCCGATATCCGAAATAATGTTCACTTCCTCTATGGTGCGGGGTTTTATGACCGAGAATACCTTCACCCCCTCATCGTATGCCTCAAGGAGGTATTCGGTCAGTTTATTCCCATAATTATCAACATACCCTTCATCAAGTTTTCTGAGGCGTCTTTCAAGGGTATTGATACTGTTTGTTTTGAAACGATCATGTGCATTTTGGATGGCAAGATCCATCGTGCCGGGATCTATCCCCTGCTGCAGGTTTCTTTTTTCTCGGGGAAGAAAACGCTTAATGCGGTATTCACCGTACCTGCCGCTGAATACCCGGCGGGCCGTGTCCCTGAAGCCTTCCCCCAGTTCTTCTACGATTGAACGGGCAAGGTCTTCCTCTTCTGACAGGTCTGCCCCGTTTTCAATCTCATCGGTTTTTGCGAGGTTCATTTTCACGAAATCCGACATACTGAATTCAACTTCAGGGTAATCCTGGAATGATGAAACCACGTACGCCTGGTATACCAGGAGAATGGTTGCAACCAGGATGATAAAAGCTGTCATGAGAATCAGCCGATTCCTGGAAGATTGTATCCAGCGCTTTATCGTATCAAAAATAATTTTCACATCTGGTTTTTTCATGATATCCTTTATAGGAAAAGGTATTGCCTTATTAACCGATACAGGGTAGTTGATAAAGGTATGCCAGTCAAGACGAATTGCGTGAAATGGTTTGAGAATAACTTGAATTGGAGGAGAAAGGTCTTTATGGAATCCGGGAATGTTCTTTTCGCACTCGGACTTACAGTGTTCGCCGGTTTATCAACCGGTATTGGAAGCCTCATGGCTTTTATGTCCAAAAGTTTTGATAAAAGGTTTTTATCGGCAGTACTTGGATTCTCCGCCGGTGTGATGATATACGTGTCCCTTGTGGAAATATTTCCAAAGGCGAAAGAATCGTTGTCCGTGGTGTTTGACGCGAAGACCGGATATGTGTACACGGTGATAGCTTTTTTCGCTGGAATTGCTATCATTGCCCTCATAGATAACCTGGTGCCTTCCTTTGAAAATCCGCATGAATTTCAGCATATTGACCAGGAACAGAAAGGATTTATAGAAGATAAAAAATTAAAGCGAATGGGTGTCTTTTCAGCAATTGCCATAGCTATTCATAACTTCCCTGAAGGGCTGGCAACCTTCATCGGCGCA
The DNA here is from genome assembly GCA_018399855.1 of Spirochaetota bacterium. Taxonomy (GTDB): domain Bacteria; phylum Spirochaetota; class UBA4802; order UBA4802; family UB4802; genus M55B154. Next base: position 4,660 of record JAGYNX010000112.1, on the reverse strand, counting down.
CTGGAAGATCCCACACTTGGTATCAGTATCGCGGTGGCCATCGCCATACACAACATCCCCGAAGGGATCGCGGTATCAACCCCTATCTACTTTGCAACGGGGAATCGAAAGCAGGCATTCATGTATTCATTTCTTTCGGGGTTTGCCGAACCAATCGGTGCAATTCTCGGTTATTTTCTGCTCATGCGTATATTCAATGATGCCATGTTCGGACTGATATTCGCGGGAGTTGCCGGGATAATGGTATACATATCGCTGGACGAGCTTCTTCCAACCGCTGAAGCCTATGGTGAACATCATGTGGCCATACTTGGCCTGATAGGGGGGATGGTGGTGATGGCGATAAGCCTGTTGCTGTTTGCCTGAAATGGTACTTCAGGTATTTAAAGGTATATCCTGAGGGTGTTCCCTGAAAAATCCATGTCGGTCACCTCAATTCCTTCTACGCTGGTAAAGGTTTCACTGATCAGGCGGTTGAGATATACCATGAACATGTTCTCATTAATGGTGAACTCTTCCTTTATGGAGGACGGGAGACTTCCAGTCACCTTTCTTATGCCGGCCTTTACAATGGCCCGTTTCACCCCGTTGCCGAGGATCCTGAAATATATCGTTCCCTGGTGAAAGCGGACATACTGTACCCTTATAACAACCGGGATCCGTTTCAGAATAATATCAATCCTGTTGTCTTCGGGCATGATTACCTGTTTAATGTACCTGCTGTTTTGCGATAGTATGGTGGAGAGATGCTCCATGTCAAACTGCAACTGTGATATTCCCATTTCCCGTGCGTATCCTCCACTGCTGAATATTCTCTTTGCTGTTCTTCCCACTATGTAGCTTTCCATGGAATCGGCAACCCCCCCAACAAATCCTCCCATCACCGGGGCCAGTCTTAGAAGGTTTATACCGCCCTTTTCTCCTGTATGAGAAAGGAGCCTGATCCCGATCTTTTCATTCAGGTCACGCAGAAGGCGGGAGGGGATCTTTTTGATGGCACTGGTGGTTATCTTCCTGGCAGCGTCTACTCCAAGTTCACGGATTACCTGTTTTGCGGCACTTCCCATGAGTGAAAGCAACACGAAGGTGCGTACCCTTTCATCGGTGAGTGTGTACCCGTATAAACAGGCAATGGCCCCCGCCATTCGTGTCTGCACCAGCCATGAGGCATAGATGGAGGCGGGTATGGAGACAGGAAGGGTTACCGCCCCGCCAAGGCCGGTTAAAAATCCCGTACCGAAATTACGTGATGACTCCCAGCGCACCAGCGAATCAACCAGCTGGTCTGTGGACCGTGTTCCCCGGTTTTGAAGATAGTCGGCAGCCAGCTTTTCAGCACCCTTCAACGGCCCCGTACCGTCGATGGCCTGGTTAAGAATGTTTTTTACCAGGCTGGTGATCTTTTCACGTGATGTATATGTTTCGTTGTTTTGTACTTTTTCCATGTCATTATTACGCTATTTAATAGTTGTACGTAAATAATAAATATACTACATTTTATTCTCGGGGGGAAATATATTTTGAGATTCACCTGTTCACTCATCACTGCTCACTTTTCACTTATCTGCGTTTATCTGCGGTTAAAAAGGTTAAGTCAATATATAGAATAAAGATTGTGTAATGAAAATAGTAAAGGCACAACATAAAGACCTCCAGGCAGTAATGGAGACCGTTGGTGCATGTGTTGTTCATCTGCAGGAGCAGGGGATTTACCAGTGGAACGAGATGTATCCCACGGAAAAAGTGCTGGCGGAAGATATCCGGGAGGGTACCCTCTACATACTACATGTTGGTGAAGCCTGCAGGGGGATGGTGGTGTTGAACCAGGTGCACGATAAAGAATGGAAAAACGCAAAATGGTCAGAGGATTGTGAAAACCCATTGTGTGTACACAGGCTGATAGTGCATCCAAAATGGCAAAACCAGGGTGTAGGACGGGCATTGATGGAATTTGCCTATACCCATGCAATATACAACAACCATGACTGTATACGATTCGATGCCTACAGCGGCAATCCACGACTGGTTGTAACCTACCAGCGGATGGGATGCAGAAAGACGGGGGAGGCCATGTTCCCATACAGGGAGCTGCCTTTCTGGTGTTACGAGATAAAAGTGGAGAGAAAGAACTAATGGAATTGATACTGATCATTGTCGGAATACTGTTGCTGATTATGGGGATAGTGTTACCAGTTATTATAACCGTGATGATGAACCGTCGACCGCAAAGATCCTACCTGGACAGTTATTTCATTACACCCTTTGAACTGCAGGTACCCTTTGAGAATGTAAGCTTTACAGCCGGTGATGGGGTTACCCTTCGTGGATGGTGGATGCAGGGAGATACTGGAAGCGTAGTCATTGGATGTTCGGGGAGGGACGGCACCAAGGCTGACCTTATCGGTATAGGGACGGCCATCTGGCGCGCGGGGCACAGCGTACTGCTTTTTGACTGCAGGGACAGGGGGGAGAGTGACAGCGCACCCCGAACGCTGGGATACAGAGAACAGCTGGACGTAGATGCTGCTATCCGGTACGCCAGGGGCAGGATGCCGGATGCACCCATGGGAATGCTGGGTTTCTCGATGGGTGGGGCCCTTGCCATCATGGCCGCTGCCGCCAACGGGCATATCAGGGCGGTTGTGGCGGACTCACCCTACGCGTCGCTGTATGAACTTGTAGGTGACCGGCTGAAGTCCACCGTGATTCCCGCAGCCCCGGTTATGCCGCTGGTAAATATTTTCAACAGGCTGCTGTATGGCTATAACCTGCATGATGTGAACCCTTCAAGGGATGTGAAAAAGATTTCCCCCCGTCCCATACTCCTTATTCACGGGGAGCTGGATTCAGTAATACCAGTTTCAAGCGTAAAGCAGGTCTACATGAACGCTGGTGATCCGAAGGAACTGTGGATATCCCGGGAGGCAGATCACTGCGGCACCTACTTCCTTGACAGGCAGGTATACATGGAAAGGGTGGCAGGATTTTTTACCAGGTACCTTATACCCGCATCCCGGTCTTCATAATATCTGCACATGCATTCCAACGCCACGGATGGGAAGATGAGTATTGAGGAGATGGCTGAAGGGGCCCGTTCACGTGGATATGAATATTTTGCCATCACCGACCATTCCAGGAGGGTAACAGTTGCCGGGGGCCTGGACGTGAAAGAAGTGAGAAAACAGATAGAACACATCCAAAGCCTGAACGAGAAATATGATGACCTCACCCTGCTAAAGGGGATAGAGGTGGACATTCTTGAGGACGGTACCCTTGACCTTCCCGATGAAATTCTGAAGGAACTTGACCTGTGTGTCTGTGCCGTGCATTACAATTTCAATCTCACACGTAAGAAACAGACAGAGCGTATCCTGCGTGCTATGGATAACAGGTATTTTACCATACTTGCTCATCCTACCGGCAGGATAATCGGTGAACGTGACCCCTATGACCTGGACATGGAAAAAGTTCTCGAAGCAGCGCGTGAACACCGGAGTTACATTGAGCTGAATGCCCATCCGAAACGGCTTGACATTGCGGATTATCACTGCAAGCAGGCGAAGGACATGGGGGTTAAAGTTGCCATATCCTCCGATTCGCATACGACGGGGCATCTTAATAACATGAAATACGGCATCGGTCAGGCCAGGCGGGGCTGGCTTGAAAAGGATGATGTGCTCAATACCCTGCCTGTTGATGACCTGGTGAAGGTTTTGAAGAAAAAACGCTAAACGGTAAATCACTTGAAAAATAAGGGGTGATGATACAGCATGTGAAGGTGCTGGATCATTAATGATAACAATTCGTACCTGCTGGAGCCTCCGATATGCTTGATACACGATCACTGGATATACTGAAAAAAGCCATACATACCATGGAAGAGGGCTTTGACAATCTTCCGGAATATGAAAGTACCGTTGACATGGACGCAGTGGCCCGGGTGATTCAGGAAGTGGCTGAAAAGATGCATGACAACTATCCCTACTTCCATCCACTGTATGCCGGACAGATGCTGAAACCACCACACCCGGTTGCCCAGATCGCCTACATGCTTTCCATGTATATGAATCCGAATAATCATGCCCTGGACGGGGGACGGGCAAGCTCCCGCATGGAGAAGGAAGCGGTAGGTGCCATCGCCCACATGCTGGGATGGGACACCCACCTTGGCCACCTCACATCAGGAGGCACCATGGCCAACCTGGAGGCATTATGGGTGGCAGGAGAGCTGCATCCAGGTAAGAAAGTGCTGGCCTCCGAGATGGCACACTACACCCACGGGCGGATAACCGGTGTGTTGAAGATACCCTTTGAGAGTGTTCCCTGTACACCTGATGGAAGGATGGACATGGAAAAACTTGAATCCATTCTGCAGCAGGGTGAAACCGGTACAGTGGTGGCCACCCTTGGTACAACCGGTACAGGGTCGCTTGATCCGTTTGATAAAATAGTGTCCCTGTGTAAAAAATACAACTGCAGGGTGCACGTGGATGCAGCCTACGGCGGTTATTTTATCCTGGCATCTAACCTGTATGAACGGGAGCGAAGTATATTCCACCAGGTGATGCAGGCTGACTCCCTGGTAATTGACCCCCACAAGCACGGTCTGCAGCCCTATGGATGCGGATGCGTCCTGTTTCGTGATCCGGCAGTGGGAAGG